>JAFAFF010000333.1 GCA_023423605.1 Pseudomonadota bacterium | reverse complement strand
TCCGGGGCCGATCCCACGGCCGGGTTGATTGAAGCGAAGCGCCAATCCTAGCAGGCTTCGCTGGCATTGTTGATCTGGATAGGCGCACCGGTTTCCATGCCGGCGGCGATTTTGTACAGACAAGGGGGCGAAGGGTAGCGCATAGAACCGTCCATCAGTAGTGGGCAGATGCCTCCGCTCCATTCAAAACCCCCATAACCCTTTGTCCCAGCTGAATTTTTCAGACCAGCTGGAGTTCGAAGGCCTTCAGCACCGCACGCGTGCGGTCGCGCACCCCGAGCTTGGACAGAATGTTGGAAACATGGTTCTTGATGGTGCCTTCGGCCACCCCCAGCGAATTGGCGATCTCCTTGTTGGAGAAACCGCTGGCCATCAGGCGCAGGATTTCGGTTTCGCGGTCGGTAAGCGGATCGGGCCGGTCCAGGCTGACGAACTCGTTGCGCATATGCTCCAAGCCGGACAGCAGCCGCTGGGTCACCGCCGGCTGCACCAGCGAGCCCCCTTCGGACACGGTGCGGATGGCCCCCACCAGTTGCTCCAGGGTCACATCCTTGAGCAGATAGCCCTTGGCACCGGCCTTCAGGCCGGCCAGTACCAGTTGGTCATCATCGAAGGTGGTCAGGATGATGGTCGGCGGCAGCTGCTGCAGACGGGACAGCATCTGCAATGCCTCCAGCCCGGACATGGCGGGCATGCGCATGTCCATCAGCACCACGTCCGGCTTCACCTGCGGAATCATTTCCACCGCCTGCCGGCCATCGGCGGCCTCGGCCACCACCTCGATGCCATCATCGAGGGCCAGCAGCGAGCGGATTCCCTGCCGCACCAGGGTTTGGTCATCGACCAGGCACACGCGAATCATCAACGTACTCCTTCAGGAGCGGTGCTCAGCGCGAGCGCGGGCACACCGGGGACCGTGGCACGCAGGCGGAAGCCTTCGCCACGGCGAGTCTGTATCTGCAGGTCACCGCCGCATTGTTGCAGGCGTTCGCGCATTCCGCGCAGTCCGTTGCCCACCACGATGCCCTCGTTGCCCGCGCCGTCGTCGCGCGCTTCCAGGCTCACGCCATCCTCCTCGCGGCGCACGCTGATCCACAGGTTGCGGGCACCGGCATGGCGCACGGCATTGGTGATGATCTCCTGGGTGCAGCGCAACAGCACGTGCGCGCGCTCGGGATCTTCCACGTTCAGCGGACTGGGCACGTCCAGGTGGATGTCCAGCGACGGCACCTGTTCGGTCAACGGGCGCAGCGCGGCGGCCAGGTCGATCGCTCCGCTGTCGCGCAGGTGGCTGACCGCCTCGCGCACGTCGGTCAGCAACAGCTTGGCCAGCGTGTGGGCCTGGTGCACGTGTTCCTGGGCGCGGCCTTCGGTGATGTGCCCGGCCACTTCCAGGTTCAGGCTGAGCGCGGTGAGGTGGTGCCCCAGCAGGTCATGCAGTTCACGGGAAATGCGCGTGCGCTCGTTCACCCGCGCGCTTTCGGCCAGCAGCACGCGGGTCGCACGCAGTTCGGTGTTGAGGCGGCGTTGTTCCTCGCGGGCATCGGTCTGCTGCCGCGCGACCAGGCTGGTCACGAAGATGAACATTGAAAACCCGCCGTACAGCAGCGACTGCATGATCGCCTCGAACAGCGGGAACGGCAGGAAGATGTAGTACACCGGGGCCACCGCGAGCTGGCTCACCATCAGCCAGATCACGCCAAAGCGCGCCGGCAGCATCCAGGGGATGACCCCGGCGGCGACCATCATCAGGATGCTGCCCAGCCCGGAGCCGCTGAAGAAGCTCACCCCCAGCGCGCAGATGGTCAGCAGCACCAGCATGCCGCGGTCGAACAGGCTGGCGTGGCCGCCGCTGCGCAGGTCGCGGGTCAGCCAGAAATACGCGCCGCCGAACAGCAGGTAGGAAACGAACGAGAGCAGGCCCCAGCGCATGGCCGCCGGCTCGCCCACGGCGAGCAGCACCAACGGCAGGCCGACCAGCACCCAGGTGAACAGGCCGGCCAGGCGGAGGACGCGGGTATGACTGAGGGCACCGAACATCCGTGCATAGTAGGCTGAACCCGACCTGCGTCACTCCCTCGGAAGTCATGGCCCGGTTTCCCCCGGTGGCGGCGCCCCCATGCAATAATCCCGGGGAAGGGTCTGGAAACGGGCCACATGCATCACCCCACGGAGTCACAATGTCGATTGTCATCCGCGACGTGCGCGAGCATGAGCTCGATTCCGTCCTGGCCTTGAACAACAATGCCGGCCTGGCGATCCTGCCGCTGGATTCGCACCGCCTGCACCTGTTCTACGAAACCGCAGAGTACTTCCGCGTTGCCGAGCGCGATGGCAACCTCGCCGGCTTCCTGATCGGTTTCGGCAGCGACAGCACGCACGACAGCAGCAACTTCGCCTGGTTCAAGCAGCACCTGGACAGCAGCTTCTTCTATATCGACCGCATCGTGGTGGCCAGCCGCCGCCGTGGCGGTGGCGTCGGGCGGGCCTTCTACGCCGATGCACAGAGCTTTGCCGAGCTGCGCTATCCGCAGTTGACCTGCGAGGTGTTCCTCGACCATGGCGCCGACGCGGCGCTGCTTTTCCACGGCAGCTTCGGTTTCCGCGAAGTGGGCCAGAACATGATGCCGAACGTCGATGTGCGTGCCAGCATGCTGACCAAGCAGCTGTGCAGCCATGCATGGGTGCAGGAAACCTACGGCGGCAAGCTGCCGGACGTGGCCTGGGCACGGGGCCGGCAGCTGCCGGCGGCGCAGGCACAGCGGCCGACGGGGACCTGAGGTGGCGGTGAACATGGATTACGAACAGGCCGGAGAACTGAAGATCGGCCAGGTGGGAATTGCCAACCTGCGCGTGCGCACGATGGACGTGGCGCGGCTGGTGCAGGAAATGAAGGAACGGGTAACGCGCGCGCCGAAGCTGTTTGGCCGTGCCGCGGTGATCCTGGATTTCGGTGGCCTGAGCCGTACCCCGGACGTGGCCAGCGCGCAGGCGCTGCTGGATGGCCTGCGCGGTGCTGGCGTGCTGCCGGTGGCGCTGGCCTACGGCACCAGCGAGACCGAGGTGCTGTCGCAGCAGCTTGGCCTGCCCCTGCTGGCCAAATTCCGCGCCCAGTACGAACGCGCCGAAGCGCTTGAACAGGCCGCCGCGCCAGCCCCGGCAAGAACGCCTGCGCCTGCCGCGCGCGAAGGCCGTCGCGCGGCGCCGGCTGCGGCCGCACTGGCCACCGCGCCCGCGGCGGGCACTGCGGCCGCACCGAAGCCGGGCCGCATGCAGCTGGCCAACGTGCGCTCCGGCCAGCAGCTGTACGCGGAAAACTGCGACCTGACGGTGATGGCCACGGTCGGCGCCGGCGCCGAAGTCATCGCCGATGGCAGCATCCATATCTACGGCACCCTGCGTGGCCGCGCGCTGGCCGGTGCCCAGGGCAACACGTCGGCACGCATTTTCTGCCGCGATTTCCATGCCGAACTGGTGGCCATCGCCGGCCACTACAAAGTATTGGATGATGTACCGGACACCCTGCGCGGCAAGGCCGTGCAGGTCTGGCTGGAACAGGACCAGATCAAGATCGCTGCGCTGGATTGACGCAGCTCCAACCAAACTAGAGCAGGAGAAGTCCTTTGGCTGAAATCATCGTAGTCACCTCTGGCAAGGGCGGCGTCGGCAAGACCACAACCAGCGCGAGCCTGGCCTGCGGCCTGGCGCGTCGTGGCAAGAAGGTGGCCGTGATCGACTTCGACGTCGGCCTGCGCAACCTTGACCTCATCATGGGCTGCGAACGCCGCGTGGTGTACGACTTCGTCAACGTGGTGCATGGCGAAGCCACCCTCAAGCAGGCCCTCATCAAGGACAAGCGCTTCGAGAACCTGTACGTGCTGGCTGCCTCGCAGACCCGCGACAAGGATGCGCTGACCCAGGAAGGCGTGGGCAAGGTGCTCAAGGACCTGGCCGCGGACGGCTTCGATTTCATCATCTGCGATTCGCCGGCCGGTATCGAGAAGGGTGCGTTCCTGGCCATGTATTTCGCCGACCGCGCGGTCGTGGTGGTGAACCCGGAAGTGTCTTCGGTGCGCGATTCGGACCGCATCATCGGCCTGCTGGATTCGAAGACCCACAAGGCCGAATCCGGCCAGGACGTGCCGGCCTTCCTGCTGCTGACCCGCTACAGCCCGCCGCGCGTGGAAACCGGCGAGATGCTGAGCATCAGCGACGTGGAGGAAGTGCTGGGCCTGAAGGCCATTGGTGTCATCCCCGAATCCGGCGATGTGCTCAATGCCTCCAACAAGGGCGAGCCGGTGATCCTGGATGCCGAATCGGCAGCCGGCCAGGCGTATGACGATGCGGTGGGCCGCATCCTGGGCGAGGAGCGGCCGATGCGCTTCACCACCGTGGAGAAGAAGGGCTTCTTCAGCAAGCTGTTCGGAGGGTAAGCATGGGCCTGTTCGATTTCCTCAAGACGAAGAAGACCACCGCTGAAACCGCGAAGAACCGCCTGCAGATCATCATCGCGCAGGAACGCAGCCACCGCGGTGGCCCGGATTACCTGCCCCTGCTGCAGCGCGAGCTGCTGGAAGTGATCAAGAAGTACGTGAGCATCGATGCCGATGCAGTGAAGGTGGATCTGGTCAAGGATGGCCAGCACGACGTGCTGGATATTTCCGTCGCCCTGCCGGAAGGCCCGGAAAAGGCCTGACTGCCGCCCTGCCCGCGCATGCCGCGGGCGGGGTCGACGACCTGTGCACATGACCGATTCCACGCCCCCACCGAACGTCACACGCGTCGGCGATATCGCCTTCGCCGATGCACGGCGCCTGCTTGCCGGGTACGACCTGGAGCTGCATCACGTGGCGCCGGGCGAAGCGATTCCCGGCAGTTACTGGGGCGAACCGGAGGCCGGCATCATCGGCAGCAACGTGTATGTACGCGATGACACGCCGGTGCATTCGATGCTGCACGAGGCCTGCCACCTGATCGTGCTGCCGCCGCAGCGGCGCGCGCTGGTGCATACCGACGCCACCGATTCGGTGCCGGAAGAAGACGCCACCTGCTACCTGCAGATCGTTCTGGCCGGGCGGCTGCCCGGCGTGGGCAGCGATCGCCTGATGGCGGACATGGATGCGTGGGGGTATACGTATCGGCTGGGTTCCACGAAGGCGTGGTTCGAGCACGATGCCGAGGATGCCCGCACATGGCTGGTGGAACGCGGGCTGCCGACGGCGTAGCACTACAGGCGCGGTACGTCCCGGGCGCGTGGCGACGCGCCATGCAACAACAGCGCCCAGGCTTTCACTCGGCGCGGTTCGAGCACGATGCCGAGGATGCCCGCACATGGCTGGTGGAACGGAGTCTGCTGGGCCGCGGCTGAGCTGGGGCTCATGAACATGAGGCGGTGGGCAGGGCTGTGCAGGACCGTTGGAGCCCTGGATGGGCGGAAACGAGCCCCCATGGATGGGTTCACGGCGGGTCCTGCACAGCCCTGCCCACCGCCTCCAGCTACCTGGACCGACGTGACCGCAAGAACCACAACGCCGCCCCGAAGGGCGGCGTCGTGAGGCTTACTGGCCGATGTGCTGCTTCAGCCAACCGTTCACCGTGTCGTGCCACAGCACACTGTTGGCCGGCTTCAGCACCCAGTGGTTCTCATCCGGGAAATACAGGAACTTCGACTCGATGCCCTGGCGCTGCGCCGCCGTGAACGCTGCCAGTCCCTGCTCCACCGGAATGCGGAAATCCTGCTGGCCGTGGATGATCAGGATCGGCTTCTTCCAGTCCGCCACGTGGTTGACCGGATTGAACTTCTCGTAGTTCGCCGCCTTCTCGTACGGCGTGCCGCCCTGCTCCCACTCGGTGAACCACAGTTCCTCGGTGGCGTACCCCATCATGCGCTGGTCGAACACACCGTCATGGTTGACCAGGCACTTGAACGGGCTGTTCCAGTTGCCGGCGATCCAGTTGACCATGAAGCCGCCGTAGCTCGCGCCCAGCGCGCATGCCTTGTCACCGTCCAGGAAGGAATACTTCTTCAGCGCCGCGTCCCAGCCCTTCTGCAGGTCTTCCAGCGGACGGTCGCCCCAGTGCTGGCTGATCGCATCGGTGAACGCCTGGCCGTAACCGGTGGAACCGTGGAAATCGATCATCACCACGGCATAGCCCTGGCCGGTATAGGTCTGCGGATTCCAGCGGTAGCTCCAGCCATTGCCGAAGCTGCCCTGCGGACCCCCGTGGATCAGGAAGGCCACCGGGTACGACTTTCCTTCCTGGTAATCGTGCGGCTTGACCACGTAGCCATGCACGGTCTCGTTGTTCCAGCCCTTGAACGAGAACTGCTCGAAATCGCCGAAATCGACGTCCTTCAGCACATCGCCGGCTGCCGGGGTCAGCGCGCGCAGCTCGCCCATCGCCTGGCCGGCGGCTGGCAGCATGCCCACCAGTACCTGGTCGTTGCTCTTCAGGCTGTTGCGGGTGATGGCCACGCTGTTGCCGGCCACATCCACCGCGGTCACGCTGCCCTCGCCCACCAGCTTCGTCACCTTGCCACTGACCACGTCCACGGCGAACAACGGATGCTCGCCCATGTCGTCGGCGGTGGTGTAGAGGGTGTTGCCATCCGCCGACAGCACGATGCCGCCTGCCGAGCGATCCCAGTCCGAAGCGATCTCGCGGCGGCTGCCGCTGGCCAGGTCGAGCGCCATCAGGCCGAAGCGGTCCGCTTCGAAACCGGGACGCTTCATGGCGCGGTAGAACAGGGTGCTGCCATCGGCACTGAACACCGGGCCGGCATCCCAGGCCTTGTTGTCTGCGGTCAGGTTGACCGGCGCGGACTTTCCGTCGGCATCGAAGCGGTACAGGTCGAAGTTGGTCGACCACGGTTCCTCGCGGCCGGCCACGCGGATGCTGGCCACCACACTGCGGCCATCCGGCGCCCAGGCGAAATCATCATTGCCACCGAACGGCTTGGAAGGCGCATCGCCGGCCAGCGTCGCGCTCAGCGCCGAAGCACCCTTCACTGCCGCCGCCTTGCCGGTGGGCAGCGGCGCCACGAACAGGGTGTTGCGGCGGCCGTCGTTCCAGGTATCCCAGTGACGCACGAACATCGAATCGAACACCTGGCCACTGGCCTTGACGTCCTTGCGCTCGGCAAGCCGCTTGTCCGTGCAGGCCAGATCCGAACCACAGTCCTGGAAGACTCCGGCGCTGAACAGCACGCGGTCGTCCTGGGGCGAGACGTGGTAGCTGTCCACATCCACCGGGAAATCGGTCAGCTGGCGCGGCGCGCCTCCCTGCAGGCCCTGCACGTAGAGCTGCTGGCTGCCGTTCTTCGCGCTCAGGAAGTACACGTTGCGGCCGTCGGCGGACAACGAGGCCGAACTGACGATCCAGCCGGCCGGGGTGAGCTGCTTCGGCGGAGCGGCATCGCGGGTACGCAGGTTGCGTACGAACAGCGCGCTGCTGGCCTTCTGCTGGGCATCCACGCTGCGCTTGGCGAAGACCACGGTGCCGCCATCGGCGGTGAGCACGGGGGCGGAAACCCGGTCCATGGCGATCATGTCGCGGACATCGAGGCCACGGGCAGCAGCCACGGTCGGCAGCGCCGCGAGCAGGCTCAACGGCAACAGGGCATGACGGAATTTCATCGGGTTCTCCGCAGGACGGCAAAACGTCGATGGTAGGCCTGCGCGGCGTGCCGTGCCTAGCCCATCGGTCATGTAGCGCCGGGCTCTGCCCGGCTGCCCGATCATCCTGGTTGCCGGGCAGAGCCCGGCACTACTTCATCACACCTGCGCGCGCTTGCCGGTGCGGTAGATCAGCCAGCCGACCAGGAACAGCACCGCCAGCCCTATCCATTGTGCGGCCGGCAGCGCGAACGGCACCGCCAGCACGTCGGCACGGCTGCTGACCACGATCGGCACCGCGATCGCGATGCCCATCAGCGCTTCACCGGTGATCAGGCCGGCGGCGAACAGCACGCCCGGCTTGTGCACGCGGTCGCGGCCTTCCTCGTCATCGGCGCGCACCTTGTGGAAGCGCTCCACCAGCCAGGAAATCAGGCCGCCCAGGAAGATCGGCACCATCAGCTCCAGCGGCAGGTAGATGCCGATCGCGGCAGCCAGCACCGGTACGCGGAAGCGCGAACCGCGCGCCTTCAGCCATTCGTCGAAGGCGATGATGCCCGCGCCGATCACCGCGCCGAGGATGATGAAGTTCCACGGCAGCTCGCCGCCGAACAGGCCACGGGCCACCGAGGCCATCAGGTTCGCCTGCGGTGCCGCCAGCGAATTGGGGTGCTCCGGCGTCGGCGCGCCGATACCGTAGGCGGTGGCCAGCAGGTTCAGCACCGGCGCCATGATCAGGGCGCAGGAAAACGCGCCGATGCCCAGCATCAACTGCTGCTTCCACGGCGTCGCACCGACGATGTAACCGGCCTTGAGATCCTGCAGGTTGTCGCCGCCCACGGCCGCCGCGCAGCACACCACCGCGCCGATCATGATCGCGGCCACCGCGCCCAGCGGCGCGCCGAACGCGCCAACCGGCGTCAACCCGTCCTTGCCCAGCAGCAGCACCAGCACCGCCGAAGCGAACAGGATGGTGGAGATGGTGATGCCCGAAACCGGATTGTTGGACGAACCGATCAGGCCAGCCAGGTACGCCGACACCGACACGAACAGGAAGCCGGCGACGATCATGATGATGGTCATCGGGATCGACACGTGCCACTGGCCCACGATGGCCTGGTACAGCGCCAGCAGCGGCAGGGTGAAGGCCACCAGCGCCACCAGCATCCACTTCATCGGCAGATCCCGCTCGGTATGCGCCAGCACCGGCCCGCTGCTCTTGCGCGCGGCGGCAAAACCACTCTTGACGCCATTGAGCAGCGACTTGCGCAGCGAGAACAACGTCCAGATACCACCGATGAGCATCGCGCCGACGCCCAGATAACGCATCTTCTCGCCCCAGATCGCGAACGCCGCGTCGGTGGACGAAGCCTCGGCGATGGCCGCGGCCAAGCCCGGGTCGCTCTGCAGGAAGAAAGCCTGGTACAGCGGAATGGCGATGTGCCAGGTCAGGATCGAACCGGACACCACCACGATGCCGACGTTCAGCCCGACGATGTAGCCCACGCCCAGCAGCGCCGGCGACAGATTGGTGCCGATGAAGGCGGTGATCCGCGAGCTGCCCAGGTAGGTCGACGTCGCCCACGCATCGGGAATCAGGCGCATGCCACTGGCAGCAGCGACCTTGACCACCGCGCCGATGACCGCCGACAGGCCGAGGATCTTCAGGCCCGGGCCGGGATTCTCACCGGCCTTCAGCACTTCCGCCGCGGCCTTGCCTTCCGGGAACGGCAGCGGGTCTTCAACGATCATCGAACGCCGCAGCGGCACCGAGAACAGCACGCCCAGCAGTCCACCCAGACCGGCGATGCCCAGCACCCACCAGTACTTGAAGTCCGGCCAGTAACCCATGATCACCAGCGCGGGGATGGTGAAGATCACACCGGCGGCAATCGACGAACCGGCCGACGCGCCGGTCTGCACGATGTTGTTCTCCAGGATGGAGCCACCACCGAGCAGGCGCAGCACGCCCATGGAGATCACCGCCGCGGGGATCGCGGTGGCGATGGTCAGGCCGGCGAACAGGCCCAGATAGGCGTTGGCCGCTGACAGAATCACCGCCAGCACGATGGCAAGCAGCACCGCGCGGAAGGTGAGCTGCCTGGGTGCAGCGTCGTTGTTCATGGAAGCCCCTGATGGCGGAAAAAATCCCTGCAACGCTAGCGTCCGGGGCCCATCAAGTCCAGCGCGGTGGACCAGGCACGTGGCTGATGGCGATTCATGCCGGCGGCTGCACGCGGAGGTGCGCCACCGCTTCGGCGCTGCTGTACTCTCCCGCCATGACTGAATCCCGCCTGCCTTCCGACGATTTCCTTGGCCACCCCAAGGGGGTCTATGTCTGCTTCTTCACGGAAATGTGGGAGCGCTTTTCCTTCTACGGAATGAAGGCGCTGCTGCTGTTGTATCTCACCAAGTACCACCTGTTCGGCGACAAGGCCGGGTTGGACCTGCTGGGCGCCTATGGCGGCCTGGTGTACTGCATTCCGGTATTCGGCGGCATGCTCGCCGACCGCTGGCTGGGCATGCGCCGGGCGGTACTGTTCGGGGGGACGCTGCTGGTGCTGGGCCACCTGGGCATGGCGTTCGAGGGGCACGCGGCCTACCGCGTCGGCGGCCAGGTGGTGCGTGACACCGGCGCGCTGATGGTCACCTACCTGTCGCTGGCGCTGATCATCATGGGCGTCGGCTTCCTCAAGCCGAACATCTCCACCATCGTCGGCAAGCTCTACGCCGAGGACGATCCGCGCCGCGACTCGGGCTTTTCACTGTTCTACGCTGGCATCAACCTCGGTGCGCTGTTCGCCTCGCTGGTCTGCGGGTTCCTCGGCGAAGCCTACGGCTGGAAATACGGCTTCGGCGCAGCGGGCATCGGCATGCTGGCCGGCCTGTGCATGTTCCTGTGGGGCCAGAAGTACTTGCATGGGCATGCTGAATCCCGCGATCAGGCCTCGCTGCGGCAGACCGTGTTCGGCCTCCGGCGCGAATGGCTCATCTATCTGCTGGCGGTGGCCGGCGTACTGCCGGTGGCGTGGCTGATGTGGGCGGCCGGCAACGGAGCATTCGCCCTGGGCGGTGAAATCAGCCTGGCGCTGCTGCTGATGATCGTGGTGCTGGGTGGCGTGCTGCTGTGGTTCGCCTGGTTCACCGGCGCCCGCTGCACGCCCGTGCAGCGCCAGCAGATGATCGCGCTGATGGCGCTGATCCTGATGGCGCTGGTGTTCTTCACCCTGTACGAGCAGAGCTACGGCTCCTGGGTCACCTTCACCGACCGCCTGCTGACCAAGGACATCGTGCCGTCGCTGGTGATCCGCGATGGCACGCCGCTGCCGTGGTCCATGCTGTCCTTGCTGCTGGCACCGCTGGGCTTCGTGGCCAGCGCGCGGCTGTCCGAGCGTTCGCCCGGCTCCCTGCTGCCGCGCCGCCTGTTCACCGCCCTCGTGCTGGTGATGCTGGTGCTGCTGGTACGCGATTGCCTGGTGATCCCGCAGACGGCCGGTTCGCTGACCTATCTCGGCGGCCTGTTCCTGGTGGTGCTTGCGCCACTGTTCGCACTGCTGTGGACGTGGCTGGACAAGCGCCGCGCCGAACCCGGCAAGGCAGTGAAATCATCCATCGGACTGGTGCTGGGCGCGCTGGCCTTCGTGCCGCTGGCGCTTGCCGCGCAGCAGGTGGGCGAAACCGGGCAGATGGCCAGCGTGTGGTGGCTGGTGCTGGCGTATTTCCTGCTGGCCAGCGGCGAGATGTGCCTGTCGCCGGTAGGCCTGTCGGCCGTGACCCAGCTGGCGGTACCGCGCGTGATGAGCCTGATGATGGGCACCTGGTTCCTGGCCACGGCGTTTTCGGAAACACTGGCCGCGCTGTTCGGCAAGCTGGCGGCGATTGACGTACCGGAAGGCCAGGCCCTGGACCTGGCCAGCGCCTCGGCCGCCTACGCCCACCTGTTCTGGCTGCTGATGTGGATCGGACTCGGTTGCGCGGCGCTGGCCTTTGCCTGCGCCCCGCTGCTGCGCCGGATGATGCACGGCGTCAGATAAACGGGGACGGAGGTGGTTAATTTCAAATAACCACCTCCGTCCCCCTTTTCAGGTTTTCTTTTCAGGGGGCGCGGCTTTTCCGCCGCCCAGGCTCTGCGACAGGAACGCGAGCAGCCGGCCGTAGTACTCGCGACGGTTGGCGTCCACGTAGAAGCCATGGCCTTCGCGGGGGTAGTACAGGCTTTCCACCGGCACGCCCGCCTTCTTCAGCGCTGCTTCCATGCGTTCGGTGTGCTGCACCGGGGCGCGTTCATCCTCGCGGCCAGCGGCCAGGAACACCGGCACCTTGATGTTGGCCGCCAGGTTCACCGGCGATACGTCACGCAACGTCTCCGGCTTGCCCAGCCACTCGCGCAGGTAGGTCTGGCCCGAAAGCTGTTCCTGGATATCGCCGCGCGCATGCATCATCGGCAGGTCGTACACCCCCACGTAACCGGCCGCGCACCGGTACAGCGAAGGCTCCCTGGCCACGCCCATCAGCGCCGCGTAACCGCCATAGCTGGCGCCATAGATGCAGATCTTCGCCTTGTCGGCGATGCCTTCGCTGATCGCCCAGCGCGTCGCGTCGGTCAGGTCGTCCTGCATCGCCCTGCCCCATTGCTGGCCGCCTGCCTGGTGGAATGCGCGGCCATAGTTGCCCGAGCCACGGAAGTTCAGCTGCAGCACCGCATAACCGGCGGCGGCCAGCATCTGCGCTTCAACATCGTACGTGCCGTCATCGAACACCTGGAATGGCCCCCCGTGCGGCAGGACCACCATCGGCAGGTTCTTCGCTTCCTGTCCGTGCGGGACGGTGAGGAAGCCATGCAACGCCATGCCATCGCGCGCCTTCACCTTTATCGCGCGGACCTGTGCGGCCTGTGCTGGATCGACCCAACTGCTGCGGCTGACCACGTGCCGTGCCGCCTTGGCTTTCTGGTCGTAGATGTAGAAATCGCCCGGATTGTGGCTGGAGAATGCCTCCACCAATACCTTGTTGCCGTCGCGCGTGCTGGAGGTGATGTACACCGCATCACCGCCGAACGCCGACTCCAGGCTGCGGTACAGGCGTGCATCGGCGGACGCTTCATCGAAGAAACGCGTGCGTGGCGTATCGCCCAGGTACAGCGCGCCCACCGGGATGGCCGTGCCCGGCCGGTGGATGATGCGGGCCGTATCCACCAGCGGATCGCGCAATACGTCCTTGCGCTCATCGGTCTGCGGATTCCAGCTGATGATCTTTTCGGGACCTTGCCGCTGCTGCACCTGCAGGTACGCCAGGGTGCCGTCCTCGGAGAAGCCGATCGCCTTTTCGATGCGGAAACTGACCGCCTCGTCGTTGACCAGCCTCCAGCTTTCATTGTTGCGGTCGCGGTAATACAGCTTGTTGGCATTGTCCGAGCCGGCACCGAGAGCGAAGCGCGCCTGTCCCTCGTGGTCGGTTGTGAAGGCTGCCCGCTGCACCGGCGAACGCGTGACCGGGATACGGCGTCCGCTGCCGACATCCATGCGCTCCAGCCGGGTGTACGGGTCGCCATTGAAGGAGGACACCGCGATCAGGACATTCTTGTCGTCGTCCGGCAGGTCGTCGGTGAGGAAGGCGGCCACGGCCTCGGCCTTCTTGCCGGAAATGCGTGTACCGGTATGGCCACCGGTCACGCGGTAGCCGACCAGCAACTCGCCGCTGGTGGTGTTGGCACGCAGCGAATACAGCTCGCCCGTCGGCCGCGGCTCGTCCAGCGAGCCCAGCTTCTGGCCCAGTTCGATCAGCACGCGGTCGCCGCTGACCCAATCGAAGCGCCGGGCATGATTGTTTTCCGGCGGAACGAAACGTCCGACGATCTGGCCATCGTCGACGCGCAGGATCGCCACCGCCGTCGATTTCTCCAGCGGCACGGTCGCCGCGTAATAGTCGCCACTGGGCGACAGCTTGAGATCAGTGAAACTGTCCCGGCGCAGGAATTTGTCCAGATCGACATCCGCCGCCCCGGCCACCGCCGGCATCCCAACGACGGCCAGCATTGCCGCCAGAATCGTGTTGCGCATCCTTATCCCCGTTTTTCCATGGACACCATGTCCATCGCCCGGGAAGTAAACACGAGATGAACCACAAAGATAAAGAGCCGGCCGCGAAAAAAAGACAGGGCGGCACCGTTGCCGATGCCGCCCCGCACACCACACTCTGGAGAGAGAGGAAGAGAGTGGAATTCAGTGCACGCCACGGACCGCCAGGGTCAGCGCCAGAATGCTCAGGATCACCGCGATGGTGCCGTCCAGCACGCGCCAGGTGCCGGGCTTGTTGAACAACGGCGCCAGCAGGCGTGCGCCGAGGCCCTGGGCGGTGAGCCACAGGCAGCTGGCCGTCACCACGCCGGCGGCGAATGCCATGCGCGCATTGCCGAAGTTCTCGGCGATGGAGCCGATCACCATCATGTCCAGCCAGAAATGCGGATTGATCAGCGAAAAGCCGACTGCTGCCATCAGCACCGCGCGGCGGCTGCCATCATCGCTGTCGGCCTCGCCCATGCCACCGCCGCCGGCCATCGCGCGGCGTGCGGACTTCAGCGCATACCAGGCTAGGAACGCCACGCCGGTCCACAGCACCGCGCTGGTCAGCCAGGGCAGTGCCTGGGTCAGCGTGCGCAGGCCGGCGACGCTGGCGAAGATGAAGATGGCATCGATGGCCGCGCAGGTGGCCACGACCGGCACGATATGCCGGCGCAGGATGCCCTGGCGCAGGATGAACGCACTCTGCGCACCGACCACGGCGAACAGGCCGATGCCGGTGGCGGCACCACTGAACCAGGCCGCAAGGCCGGTGCTGGCGGAAATGATGGAGAACATGGCGTGGACTACCTGACGCTTGGGGGGGGAGCCGGTGCCTCGCGAAGGCGGACAGCACCGGTGACGGGGCATATTGTCGCGTTGCAACATGGAAAAGCCCAGCTAAACTTGCTAATGCGTCTTTAGAGGAACTTAATCCAATGCGCATCGACCATGCCCAGCTCCGCGCCCTCGCCGCGGTCGTCCGCGAAGGCAGCTTCGACCGCGCCGCGCAGGCGCTCAATGTCACCGCATCAGCGGTCTCGCAGCGCATCAAGGCGCTGGAAGACCGCGTCGGCCGCCTGCTGGTCAAGCGCGGGACGCCGGCCACCGCCACCGCCGAAGGCCAGGTGCTGGTGCAGCTGGCCGAACAGACCGCGCTGCTGGAACACGATGCCCTGCACCGCATGGGCCTGGCCGACGAGGACCTGCCGCAGGCGAGCATCCCGGTGGCGGTGAACCACGACAGCCTGGAAACCTGGTTTCCGCAGGCCGCGCAGCAGTTCGCGCAGTCTACCGGCACCACCCTGGACCTGCGCGTGGAAGACCAGGACCATACCGCCGAACTGCTGCGCCAGGGCACCGTGCTGGGCGCGGTGACCACCCTGGACGAGCCGGTGCAGGGCTGCCAGATCCACGCGCTGGGCAGCATCCGCTATGCGGCCACCTGCACCCCGGCCTTCCGCGAGCGCCACTTCGCCAGGGGCGTGACCGCACAGGCGCTGGCCCAGGCACCGGTGCTGGTGTTCAACCGCAAGGACGACATGCAGGCGCGCTTCGCCCAGCGCATGGCCGGCACCGATGTACCGAACACCGCGCCGACCTGGTGGATTCCTTCCACGCGCGCGTTCGTGCAGGCCAACCTGGCGGGACTGGGCTGGACGATGAATCCCCTGCCACTGGTCAAACGCCATCTGGAGGCGGGGCGGCTGGTCCACGTGCGGCAACGTGCCTGGGAGGACGTGCCGCTGTACTGGCAGCACTGGAAGGGCGATGTACAGACCATGGCGCTGCTGACCCGCGCGGTGCTGGAGGCATCGTCCGCGCTGGTGCGCCGCAGGCGATGATGCCGGGCAGCGCGCGGCCGTACACAACCCGACCACCCCTGTAGCGCCACCATCGGTCCATCCCTTGCCGGAGATACGCGCTGATGGACACCGCACCGGTCTTCCTGCATATCCGCGTGGTGATGGGCATCATCCTCGGCCTGTCCATCACCACCCTGCTGCGCGGGCTGGCATCCATCATCGAACATCCCCAGCGCCGTGGCTGTTCGCTGCTCCATGTGTGCTGGGTGGCGTGGGCACTGGTTTCGCTGGTGACGTTCTGGTGGTGGGAATTCCGCCTGGGCGAAGTCCACCACTGGACGTTCGGAATCTATCTGTTCGTCATCAGCTACTGCGCGGTCTGGTACTTCCTGTGCACGCTGCTGTTCCCGGATGACGTGCGCGAATACGGCAGCCTGGGCAACTACCTGCTGCAGCGCCGACGCTGGTTCTTCGCGGTGATCGGCCTGCTCACCCTGCTCGACCTCGGCGACACCGCCATCAAGGGACAGAGCCGCTGGCGGCTGCTCGGCGAAGCCTACCCGCTGCATACGCTGCTCATGCTGGTGGTGGTGGCATTGGGCTGGCGGCTGCGTTCACAGCGCGGCCAGGGCATCCTGGCGACGTTGACCCTGGCCTACCAGACCATCTATTTCGCGGCGGAATACTTCACCCTGGACGCCACGCCTGCCGTGCGCACCTGAGTGGTGTGGCTCCGCGAGCAGGATGCTGCATCGCACCATTATCACGCCGGTCCGGGGTAAAATGTCCGCCCGGATGCAGCCGCAGCCCCCCTCACGGCATGCGTTCACGCACCCCGCAGGCCTGCCGCGCATCCTGACTTCCTCCCCAACCAGAAACCCTTCCCATGAAGAAATTCGGCAAGGCCCTGGCCGCCCTGCTCGTGGTGCTGGTGCTGGCGTCGGTACTGTTCCTGTACTGGCCACTCACCCAGCGCTCTGTGCCGGCCGCCAGCAACGATAAACCGGTCGACGTGGTGCTGGTAGGCGCCGGCATCATGAGCATCACCCTGGCCACCTACCTGCAGGAACTGCAACCGGACTGGAACATCCAGCTCTATGAACGACGCGATGGCGTGGCCGAAGAAAGCTCGGATGGCTGGAACAACGCCGGCACCGGCCATTCCGCGTTCGCCGAACTGAACTACACGCCGGAGCTGCCCGACGGCAGCATCGAGACCAAGCGCGCGGTGGCCATCGCCGAACAGTTCGAGGTTTCCCGGCAGTTCTGGTCGCACCAGGTGCGCGAGGGTCGCCTGGGCAAGCCCAGCGACTTCATCAACCCCACCCCGCACATGAGCTTTGTCTGGGGCGATGACAATATCGCCTTCCTGCACAAGCGCCAGCAGGCACTGTCGAAGAACCCGCTGTTCTACGGCATGCAGTACAGCGAGGACCCGGCGCAGATCAAGGCTTGGGCACCGCTGTTGATGGAAGGCCGCGATCCGGCCCAGAAGGTGGCCGCGACCTGGATGCCGCTGGGCACCGACGTCAACTTCGGGGTGATCACCCGCCAGCTGGCCGATGGCCTCACCCGCAGCCCGAACTTCGGCCTGCACCTGGGCCATGAAGTGACCGCACTGCGCCAGAACGATGACCAGACCTGGAACGTGACCGTCAAGGACCTGAAGTCCGGCGAGGAGCGCACCACGCGTTCGCGCTTCGTCTTCATCGGTGCCGGTGGCGCCGCGCTGAAGCTGCTGCAGATGTCGGGCATTCCGGAATCCAGGAATTACGCCGGCTTCCCGGTGGGCGGACAGTTCCTGGCGTTCCAGGGCCAGGATATCGCCTCGCGGCACAGCGTGAAGGCCTACGGCATGGCTGAAACCGGCTCGCCGCCGATGTCCGTGCCGCACCTGGATGCACGCAAGCTGGACGGCAAGCCGGTGGTGCTGTTCGGCCCCTTCGCGCTGTACAGCACGAAGTTCCTCAAGCACGGTTCCTGGTTCGACCTCTATTCGTCGGTGAACCATAACAACGTGTTGCCCATGCTCGATGTGGGCGCGGAAAACCTCGACCTGGTGAAGTACCTGATGGGCCAGGCAATGCTGGACGACGATGACCGCCAGGCCGAACTGCTCAAGTATTTCCCCAACGCCAGGCGCGAAGACTGGAAGCTGGTGACCGCCGGGCAGCGCGTGCAGATCATCAAGCGCGACCCGGAGAAGGGCCCCGTGCTGCAGTTCGGCACCGAGATCGTCACCGACAAGGACCACACCCTGGCCGCGCTGCTGGGTGCTTCGCCCGGTGCGTCCACCTCGCCGCCGATCATGCTCGACCTCATGGCCAAGGCGTTTCCGCAGGAAATGAAGGACGGCTGGGAAAGCCGACTGCGCGAAATCGTGCCGTCCTATGGTCGCAAGCTCAACGACAGCCCGGCGCTGACCAACCAGATCCGTACAGTAACCAGCCAGACCTTGCAGCTGCCCTATCTGGAAGTACCGGCCGACGTGGCCTCGCCTGCCACGGTGCCGGCGACCATCGCGCGCCCGGCACCGGCACCTGCCCGGGAAAGGCGCAACGCCAACGAAGAACTGCAGGCACTGTAAGCACCCTGCCTGTTGCACAACGGACCGCCACCTTCGGGTGGCGGTTCTTCTTTGTGTGGACACCGGTCTGCTGCGTGGCTCGTCTTCTACGTCGCCCGGCATGCCTGTCATCATGGCTACCTGCCTGAGACAATACGCACCCGGCGAGCGCCAGGCTCGTGCGCCCCCGAATTACACGGAAGAACAACATCATCATGCTGAAAGTCATTTTCGATACCGACCCGGGCGTCGACGACGCGCTGGCCCTGCTGTATCTGCACAAGCATCCGCAGATCGACCTGGTCGGCATCACCACCGTGTTCGGCAATGCAGCGGTGGAATCGACAACGCACAATGCGCTGTATCTGAAGCAGGCCTGGGGCCTGGATGCACCCGTCGCGCGCGGCGCTGCCGGTCCGCTGCAGCCCGATGCCACGCCGGAAGCCTGGCCGGTGCATATCCACGGCCACAACGGCCTGGGCAACCATCCGGTACCGGAACAGCTGGAGGTGGAAGCCGACCCGCGTCCCGCACACCAGTTCATCATCGATGCCGTACGCGCTCATCCCGGCGAAGTCACCCTGGTCGCCGTCGGCCGCATGACCAACCTGGCACTTGCCCTGCAGGCCGCGCCGGACATCGCCACGCTGGTGCGCGGGGTGGTGATCATGGGCGGGGCGTTCCATGTCAACGGCAACATCACTCCGGCCGCCGAAGCCAATATCTGGGGCGACGCTGAAGCAGCGGACAGGGTGTTCACCGCCGCCTGGCCGGTCACCGCCATCGGCCTTGATGTCACCACCCGGGTGGAGATGGATCGCCACGGGCTGGATGCACTGGCCCACGCCGGCGGTGCCGATGCCGATCTGGTGCGATCGCTTTCTCAGGATTACGTCGACTTCTATCTGCAGGCCGGCCACAAGGGCATGGTGGTGCATGATTGCTGCGCCTGCATTGCCCTCACCCGCCCCGAGCTGTTCGAGTTCGAACATGCCAGCGTGCGCGTGGCCACCGACGGCATTGCCCGCGGCATGACCATTCCCAAGCCTGCTGGCATGGCCTTTGGCCCCAGCATGTGGGATGGCCACGCCATGCAGTCCATTGCCATTGGCGTGGATGCCAGCGCAGTGCTGGCCGATATCGAGAAGACCCTGGCGCTATGAGACGTGCCGGCCGGCCGCTGGCAAGGCCGCGGCGCGCCGGCCGGGGCGCGTTTCCGGCAGCGTCCACAGCACCGGCAGCACCACCACCGCGACCAGCGCGATCATCGCGCCTGGCGCGGCCTGCCAGCCGCTGCGTTCCACCCACCATTGCGCCAGCCAGGGCGTCGCGCCACCGAACACCGCGGTAGCCATCGTCACCCCCAGCGCCAGCCCGCTGAGGCGGCCTTCGCCGGGAAACTGCTCGGCCGTGGCCGGCGCGGCCACGGCACTGATGCCACCGGCCACGCAGGCCAGCACCACCGCCGCCAGCACCACCCCGAAGGCGGAGGCATCGGCCATCCACGCGAACATCGACAACGGCAGCAAGGCGGCCATCAGGGTCAGGCCCAGCAGCAGCGGCCGACGGCCGAAGCGATCGGACAGGGCACCGGACAACGGCGTCACCACGATCACCCCAACCGCCGCGACCAGCGACAACAGCAGTGCCTCGCCTTCTTCGCGGCCGTTGGCATGCAGGAACGCCGGCACATAGGTGATGCCCACGTAATACGTGATGGACCCCAGTGCCGAAATGGCGAACGTACGCGCCACCGCCCCCGGATGCCGGCGCAGGATGTGCAGGATCGGCGCGGCGGGCACACTGCCCTCGCGCTGCTGGCGCTCGAACTCGGGCGATTCATGCATCGTCGAACGGGCCAGCAGGATCACCAGCGCCAGCGCGGCACCGACGAAGAAGGGAATCCGCCAGCCCCATGCGTCCAGCTGCGGCGCCGGCAGCAGCCACACCGTCAGCGCGGACACCGCTACCGCCAGCAGCGCGCCCACTTCGCTGGCCGCCGAGGCCAGCGACGTCACCAGCCCACGTCGCCGCTCGGGCGCGGTTTCCAGCAGGTAGGCAACCACGCCGGTGTATTCGCCGCCGACCGAAAACGCCATCACGCAGCGCAGTACCAGCAGCAGCACCCCCGCTCCGGCGCCCATCCGTGCATGGGTGGGCAGCAGCGCGGTGGCCAGCATCGCCGCGGCCATCAGGGCCATCGACGCCAGCAGCATCCAGCGCCGGCCCAGGCGGTCGCCCAGGTGCCCGAAGCACAACGCACCGAGTGGGCGCATCAGATAGGACACCGCGAAGCCTGCCAGGGTGGCAAGCAGCGCCTGTTCGCCACCACCGAAGAACACCCGCGACAACACCGTGGCGAAGTACAGGTACAAGGTGAAGTCGTACCACTCCACGACGGTGGAAAGCCCCGCCACGAGCATGGAACGGCGATGCGACGCCGGACTCACGCGTTCACCTTCAACTGCTGCATCGGCCGGCCTCATCCTGGACGCGGCACATCCTGGCGCATGCCGGGTGAAGGGCCTGCGCTGGCCGCCGGCATCGGCAACAGCTGCTGCAACCCACGGGTGAAGCCACGCGGCGCGACGGTCAGGTGGGTTTCGCCATCCAGCACGTCCAGCGTCATCCGCAGTGATGGATAACGGCGCGTGGACAGGGCATGTGCCATGCGCCGCGCATCGGCCACCATGTCGTAGCGCTGCCCGAACGCGCGTTGCTCCTGCTCGCCGATGTACATGTACACCTCGGCATGCAGGTCCTGACGAGCGGCGGCCAAGCGCGATTCCAGGCCGTCCATCCAGTGGTTGTCATACCAGTAGGAAGGACTGCCCAGGATGTAGCCGGAAAACATCCGCGGCTGCGTGAGCAGGATCTGCGTGCCCAGCAGGCTGCCGTAGGAATGGCCGAGAAACAGCCGCCGATCCTCATCGGTGCGGTAGCGCTGCGCGACGAACGGAAGCACCTGTCCATCCAGGTAGGCCATGTAATCCGCCGCACGACCATGTTCGGCAGCACTGGAATCGCCGCCGGCACCGGCCGGCGAAGGCGTGTAATCACGGCGCCGGCTGGTCATGCCGTCATCGCCCTTGGCGTAGGACAGTCCCACCAGGATGAATTCCTCGATCTTCGGCCCTTCCACGTTCAATCGCCGGCCGATCTGGCGGATCAGCGGGAAGGCATAATCGGCGTCGGTGACATACAGCACCGGATAACGCCGCGCCGGCTGTTCGGCGTATGAAGGTGGCAGGCCGACGAACACCTGGTAGGTCCGTCCGGATGCCGGATCGGGCACGTCCCACACCTCGCTGCCCACGATCTCATACGGCTGGCCCTGGCCACGCTGCCCGTCCAAGGCAGAGGCGCGGCTGGCGGCCTGTGCCGATGCCGGCGCGGCCGCTGGCCGTGGTGCCGCCGCGTCCTGCGGGAGCTGGCCGCAGCCCTGCAGGAGCAAGGCTCCCATTCCGATCACCCACGTCATTCCTGATCGCATTCTTTCCTCTCCGGTCGCAGGAACCTCGATGTTCCCGGCCCGCAATCTTCGCATGACCAACCGGCGGACCTGTGCGCGCAGATTCCGCATGCGCCCTGCGAAACGCGTGAAAGCACGCTGGCAGGCCCACCCGACCCAGCATCGCCTTACTTGCGCAAAATGATTTGCATTTAAATATCGCGCATCAGTGGCTGCCTCGGCGGCCTGCCCGCCTTTTCTTCCCAGATTACGTTGCCTCCATGCGCCCCTCCGTCCTCCACTCCGTCTTCCGGCCGGCGTCGCTGTCGCTCGCCATCGTGCTGTCCCTGTCGTCCTTCGCGGCCCTGGCCGATGCCGACGTCGCAGTCGATGCGAACACGCTGGATACTGTCCGCGTCAACGCCTATCGCACCACGACACATATCTCCGGTGCCACCAAGACGACGCATCGATCGCCGAAACCGCGAAGTCGGTATCGGTCATCGCCCGCGAGGAGCTGGACGCGCGCGGTGTCGTCAACCTCAACGAGGCCATGCGCTACGTCGCTGGCGTGGTGCTGGAAAGCACCGGCAACGACAACCGCTACGATGATTTCCGCATCCGCGGTTTCGCTGCCGGCAGCGAGAGCCGCAATGTCACCCTGGATGGCCTGCGCGCGCCGCCCGTCGGCGGCTGGAACAAATCCAAGTTCGACAGCTGGAACCTGGACCGGGTGGAAGTGCTGAAAGGACCATCGGCCGTGATGTATGGCCAGGTGGCTCCCGGTGGCATGGTCAACCAGGTCAGCAAGACGCCTGAACCGGGCCAGGCGCAGGTGCTGCAGTTGGGCGTGGATGGCAATGGCACCTGGAGCACGGCCTTCGACGTGGGCGCCGGCAGCGCCGATGACCAGCACCTGTTCCGCTTGGTCGGCCGCTATGCCGATGGCGATACGCAGGTCCATGGCGTGGAGCAGAAGCACTGGTTCCTGGCGCCCAGCTACACCTT
>JAFAFF010000318.1 GCA_023423605.1 Pseudomonadota bacterium | reverse complement strand
CACCCGAAGTGGTCGATGGGACCGAAGATCTCGGTCGATTCGGCAACGCTGATGAACAAGGGCCTTGAAGTCATCGAGGCCCACCATCTGTTCGCGATCCCGGCCGAGCGCATCGAGGTGCTGGTGCATCCGCAGAGCCTGGTGCATTCGCTGGTGGAATTCATCGATGGCTCCACGCTTGCCCAGATGGGCCTGCCGGACATGCGCACCACCCTGGCGGTGGGGCTGGGCTGGCCCGCGCGCATCGACGCCGGCGTGGCCGGGCTTGATCTGCTGCGGCAGGGCCGGCTGGATTTCGAAGCCCCGGACACCGACGCATTTCCCTGCCTGGCGCTGGCCTGGCAGGCCATGGCGGCCGGCGGAACCGCTCCGGCCATCCTGAACGCCGCCAACGAAGAAGCGGTTTCAGCCTTTCTTCAGGGGCGTACAGGCTTTCTTTCGATTCCTGCGCTGGTGGATAACGCTCTGTCCACACTGCCGGCCGAGCCTGCCGATACACTGGAAGGCCTGATGGCCGCCGACCAGCGTGCCCGCCTGCTGACCCGCACTGCCATCGCGACCGCCTCCTGAAAGCCTGAATGCCCCTTCCTCACCGCCAACGTGTGCTGCCATGACCGAATTCCTCGGATCGGTCTGGTGGATGATCGTCAGCCTGGGCCTGCTCGTGACCATCCACGAGTTCGGGCATTACTGGGTTGCGCGGCGCTGTGGGGTGAAGGTGCTGCGCTTTTCGGTGGGCTTCGGCAAGCCACTGTGGTCGCGCCGCGACCGCCATGGCACGGAGTTCGCCATCGCCGCCATTCCCCTTGGCGGGTACGTGAAGATGCTCGACGAACGCGAGGTGGAGGTCCATCCGCACGAACGCGGCCAGGCCTTCAACCACAAGTCCGTCTGGCAGCGCATCGCGGTGGTCGCCGCCGGCCCGCTGGCCAACCTGTTGCTGTGCATGCTGCTGCTGTGGGCGATGTTCGTGATCGGCAAGCAGGACTATTCGCCCACCGTCGGCCGCGTGACGGGCATGGCCCAGGCCGCCGGCCTGCAGGGCGGCGAACGCATCCTGGCGGTGGATGGACGTTCGGTGACCACCGTCGGCGAGGCCAGCATGGCGCTGACTGCCGCCGCCATGGACCGCCACGACGTCTCCCTGCAGGTGGTTGATGCGCAGGAACAGCTGCACGACCGGCGCCTGCCACTGTCGCAGCTGCCCGCGGGTTTCGACGAGCGCCGGGTGCCGTTGCTGGCTGGCCTGAACTGGGGATTCTGGCTGCAGCCGGCGCTGGTGGACCGGCTGGTGGACGATTCCGCAGTGCAGGGCACGCTGCAGCCCGGCGACCTGATCGTGGCGGTGGATGGCGAGCGTATCGACGGTGCCGACCAGGTCTATCCCGCCGTGCAGGCGCTGGGCAAGCGCGGCGGACCGGGCATGCTGGATGTGCTGCGCGGCGGTGAACGCCTGGCCCTGGAAGTCACTCCCCGACAGGGCGTGGACGGTACGGGACAGCCGGTGTGGCAACTGGGCATCGCCTTCGCCGAGGCGCGTGGCCCGGCCTACGACACCGTGCTCAAGTACGGCCCGCTGGCCGCGGTGCCGGTCGCCATCCGCGAAACCGGGCGCATGGCCGCCGATTCGCTGGGGATGATGCGCCGGATCGTCACCGGCAGCGCGTCACTGCAGAATGTCTCCGGTCCGGTGACCATCGCGCGGGTGGCCAATGTCTCCGCGCAGCGCGGGCTGGACTGGTTCCTGCAGTTCCTCGCCCTGCTGTCGCTCAGCCTGTGCATCATCAACCTGCTGCCCATCCCCGTCTTGGACGGCGGGCACCTGCTGTATTACCTTATCGAGTTGGTCAAGGGCAGCCCGCTGAGCGAGCGCGCCATGGCGGCCGGCCAGTTCATCGGCCTGGCGCTGCTGGCCGGGCTGATGGGGTTGGCGTTCTACAACGACATCCTCGGCCTCGTACCGCGATGACCCTGGACCCATGATGAACTTTTTCCTGCTGTCGCCGTCTACAAAGCCGGCATTCCGCACCACGCAATCGACCTCAACCGGACGTGACATGACGCGACTCCCGAACCGCCGCCTGCTGGCCCTCGCCCTCGCTGCCGGAATCGGCGCCCCCACCCTGGCCCAGGCAGCCGAGCCCTTCACTGTCAGCGACATCCGCGTGGACGGCCTGCAGCGCATCAGCTCCGGCACGGTGTTCACCTACCTGCCGGTGGAGCGCGGCCAGCCGCTGACCGATGCAAAGTCCAGCGAGACCATCCGTGCGCTGTACAAGACCGGATTCTTCGAGGACGTGCAGCTGGACCGGCAGGGCGACATCCTGGTGGTCACGGTCAAGGAGCGCCCGGCCATCAACAAGCTGACGGTCACTGGCAACAAGGACATCAAGTCCGACCAGTTGCTGAAGGGCCTGAGCGACATCGGCCTGTCCGAGGGCGGCACCTTCGACCGCCTGAGCCTGGACCGCGTGACCCAGGAACTGCGCCGCCAGTACAACGACCGCGGCAAGTACACCGTGGAGATCACCCCTACGGTGAGCCCGCTGGACCGCAACCGCGTGGACATCGCCATCGCCATCAAGGAAGGCAAGGCGGCCAAGATCCGCCACGTGAACCTGATCGGCACCGAGAAGTACCCGGCCGAGGACATCCTCGACACCTGGGAATCCAAGGAGCACAACTGGGCCTCCTGGTACCGTCGTGACGACCAGTATTCCAAGGAAAAGCTCTCCGGCGACCTGGAGAAACTCAATTCCTGGTACCTGGACCGCGGCTACGTGGATTTCAGCATCGACTCCACCCAGGTATCGATCAGCCCCGACAAGCGCGACATGTTCATCAGCGCCGGGGTGACCGAGGGCGAGCAGTACAAGATTTCCGAGATCAAGGTCAGCGGCGATACGGTGCTGCCGCAGGAAGACGTCGAACGCATGGTCATCCAGCAGGCCGGCGACACGTTCTCGCGCGCGCTGCTGGAATTCAGTTCCAACTCGATCACCAATTCGCTGTCCAACATCGGTTACGCGTTCGCCAAGGTGAACCCGATCCCGACCACCAACCGTGCCGACCGCACCGTTGCCATCAACATGCAGGTGGTGCCGGGCCCGCGTGTCTCGGTCCGGCAGATCGTGTTCCGTGGCAACACCCGCACCTCCGATGAAGTGCTGCGCCGCGAAATGCGCCAGTTCGAGAACAGCTGGTATTCGCAGGCCGCCATCGACCGCTCCAAGATCCGCCTGCAGCGCCTGGGATATTTCGAGGCCGTGGAAGTGGAAACGCCGGCGGTGAGCGGCAGCAACGACCAGGTCGACGTGGTCTACAACGTCAAGGAAACCACCTCGGGCAGCTTCGTGTTCGGCCTGGGCTATTCGCAGTCCTACGGCATGACCACCTCGGTGCAGCTGTCGCAGAACAACTTCCTCGGCGGCGGCAACCGCGTCTCGGTGGAAGCGTCGCGCAGCAGCTACCTGCAGCGTTACGGCTTCAGTTATACCAATCCGTACTTCACCGATGACGGCGTGTCGCTGGGCTACAACCTGTCCTGGCGCGAACTGGATTACTCCGATTTCAACACCGCGCAGTACAACAGCACCAACGGTGCCGCGCAGATGGTGTTCGGTGTGCCGATCACCGAGACCGACACGGTTTCGCTGATGCTGGGCATCGACAGCAACCAGATCACCACGTACCAGGGCGCCACCCCGCAGTCGATCATCGACTACATCGATGCCGTGGGCCGGCGTACCTTCCATGCGTGGCGCACCGAACTGGGCTGGGCCCGCGATTCCCGCAACGATTACTTCATGCCCACGCGCGGCACCTACCAGCGCGTCGGCCTGGAAACCACGCTGCCGGGCTCGACCATCGAGTACTACAAGCTGAACTATCAGATCAGCAAGTACTGGCCGATCATTCCTTCGCTGGTGATCAACACCCGCGCCGAAGTGGGTTACGGCGACAGCTATGGCAACGACACCACGCGCGTGCTGACCGATGCCGAAGGCAACACCCGCACGGTCACCGCCTCGGGTCTGCCGTTCTTCGAAAACTTCTACGCCGGTGGCACCAACTCGGTACGTGGCTTCGAGGACAACACCCTGGGCCCGCGTTCGGAGGCCACCCAGTACTACAACCGTGGCCAGCCGCTCGGCGGTTCGCTGAAGACGGTCGGTTCGGTGGAAGCCTACTTCCCGCGCCTGTTCGACAGCCCGTCGGCACGCGTCTCCGCGTTCGTGGATTTCGGCAACGTCTACAACGGCGTGGACAACTTCAAGGCCAACGAGCTGCGCGTATCCACCGGTGTTGCCCTGCTGTGGCGTGCGCCGGTCGGCCCGATCTCGATCAGCTACGCGTTCCCGCTGAAGAAGGAAGACGGCGACGAGGTGGAACGGCTGCAATTTACGTTTGGTGGGCAGTTCTGATCCACCTGCGTGGGGCAGAACTGCCCTTCCAAACGTAAATTGCCCGCGCATTCCTCCTATCCCCCGCGCCCTTGGCGCGCCCCCCTTGACAGAAGGGGGGCTTTCCACCAGACGCATCACGGGATCGCCGGGCTACGCCCGGCGTTCTGGTTTTCGTATCCGCGCCAGCGGGATCTGTCGAGAGGTGGCGGGCAGGGTTGGGC
>JAFAFF010000281.1 GCA_023423605.1 Pseudomonadota bacterium | reverse complement strand
ACCACAATGTGTTCCAGGAAATCTCCGGCGGCCTGGACATCCTCAACATCAACGGCACCGAGATCCAGTCGCGCGCCTACATCGGCCGCTTCAACTTCAAGGGCCAGGACCAGCAGAAGATGGTCGGTTCGCTGTCCGGTGGTGAGCGTGGCCGCCTGCACATGGCCAAGACCCTGCTGCAGGGTGGCAACGTGCTGCTGCTCGACGAACCGTCCAACGACCTGGACATCGAAACCCTGCGTGCACTGGAAGATGCCCTGCTGGAGTTCCCGGGCAACACCTTCGTCATCTCGCATGACCGCTGGTTCCTGGATCGCATCGCGACCCACATCCTGGCGTTCGAAGGCGATTCGCACGTGGAGTTCTTCCAGGGCAACTACCGCGAGTACGAAGAAGACAAGCGCCGCCGCATGGGCGACGACGCCGCGCCGAAGCGCCTGCGCTTCAAGGCGCTGAAGTAACGGCAAGAAGAACGGCCGCGCCCTGCGCGGCCGTTCTGCATTGCGGTGGGCCGCGACCATTTCGGTGGGCCACAACCGTTGCCGGTGGTCCACAACCATTTTGGTGGGCCGCGACCGTTGCCGGTGGGTCGCGACCGTTGGTCGCGACGCGATGCGCACCCACCAGCGGCCGGCACCTGCCGAAGGACTATCGCATGCCCTTGTTCCAGCGCCGTTCCAGAAGGCGCCGGACGGCCTGCTTTTCCGCGTCGCGGAACAGCGCATGGCGAAACATCATGCAGCCGCCGACCTCGGGCAGGGCATCGTTGAGGTCCAGCTGGCGTTCGAACTCCGGCACGCCCTGTTGCAGGCTCCAGTCCGGCTCGGCAGGCAGGTCCCTGCCCACCTTGTACAACGCCATCCCGGCGTACAGGTCCACTCCGGTCCCGCGCACGGTATCCGCCCACCAACGCAGGATCACGTCGTAACGGGCGACGCTGCGTGCGAAAGGCCAGTAGATCTGCGGCGCGATATAGTCGATCAGGCCTTCCTTTACCCAACGGCGCGTATCAGCGAATGCCACGTCGTAATTCGGGGCTCCCGCATGGGTATCCGATCCCAGCGGGTCATCGCTGCGGTTGCGCCAGACGCCTGCCGGACTGATACCGAACCGCACACGGGGCGCCGCCGTGCGCAGCGTATCGCGTACGGCCTTGACCATCCGCAACGTGTTATCGCGCCGCCAATCAGCCTTGTCGACGAAACCGCGGGGGTGACGCGCAAAGGTCGCGTCGTCGGCCAGTGGCGAGGCCGGCGTCTCCGCGTAGAAATAGTCGTCGAACTGGATGCCATCCACCGGATAGTTCTCGACAAGTTCACGTACCACCATCGCCAGCCAGTCGATCACCCCAGGCTCCCCTGGATCGAGCACGAACCGGCCCGCCGCTTCACGTATCCATTCCGGATGCTGCACGAGTACGCTCGCGGGCGAGCCGTCGGGCACCCGGCCCAGCAGGTCGGCGGTGGCCTGCGAGGCATCCATGGCGACCCGGTACGGGTTGATCCAGGCATGTACCTGCAATCCCGCCGCCTGCGCACGGAAAAGCAGTTCCGCCAGGGGATCCAGCCCGGGATCGCCACCGTGCTGGCGCGTCAGTACCGGCGACCAGGGAAGCAGATCGGAACGATACAGGGCGTCGGCACAGGGCTTGACCTGGAACAGCAGGCAGTTCAGGCGCAGCGCGCGTGATTCGTCGATGATGGCGTCGAGCTCGGCCCGCTGCTGTCGCGCGCGCATCCCCGGGTCCTCGATTGCGCTGGATGCCGCGCTCGGCCAATCGAGGTTGAACGCGCTGGCGATCCAGGTCGCTCTCAAACGCGGCGGCGGGCATGCCCCCCCTCCGGCCGCTGCGTGTATTGCTGCATGCGTATCGTGCTGCATGGGATGCTTTTTCCGGATGGGCACATGGCCAACATCGCGTACATCGGAAGGCGGTGCATGCACCGTCCACGCGGTGCCAGTGGCCACTCATGACCTGCATGTTCCGGTCTCGCCAGCCGATGGCGGGGACGCGCCGGCCCGTGCGGCAGCATGGCTGCCGGTAGAATGGCCGCCTGGCGTCGATACGCCGCCAGGTGTCGGCTGGCCCTCGCCGGTTACGCCATCCTGCGCCAGCCACCCGTCTTCCCAACATCGCTTCCGCGAGTTCGATGCCATGTCCCTGTTCGACCGCCTTTTCCAGCTGCAGCAGCACGGCACCACGTTGCGTACCGAGCTGCTGGCCGGGCTGACCACCTTCCTGACGATGTCCTACATCGTCTTCGTCAACCCGGACATCCTGTCCACCACCGGCATGGATCCGGGCGCGGTGTTCGTGGCGACCTGCCTGGCGGCCGCACTGGGGTCGCTGGTGATGGCGTTGGCGGCGAACTTCCCGGTCGGCATGGCGCCAGGCATGGGCCTGAACGCGTTCTTCGCCTTCACCGTGGTGGGCGCGGCGGGATTGCCGTGGCAGCAGGCCCTGGCAGCCGTGTTCATTTCCGGACTGGTGTTCCTGGTGTTGTCGATGACCGGCGTGCGCGCCTGGCTGGTGGCCGGTATTCCTTCCTCCCTGCGCGCTTCCATCGTGGCTGGCATCGGCCTGTTCCTGGCGATCATCGCCCTGCAGAAATCCGGCGTGATCATCGGCAACGAGGACACACTGGTGGCGTTGGGACCACTGAACACCGCGCCGCCGCTGCTGGCTTTGGCCGGCTTCCTGCTGATCTCCATCCTGGAGGCGCGCCGCGTGCGCGGCGCCATCCTGATCGGCATTCTTGCGGTGACGGCAGCGGGCTGGCTGCTGGGCGATGTGCAGTTCAGGGGCCTGATGTCGCTGCCACCCAGCCTGGCCCCCACCTTCCTGCAGCTGGACCTGCCGGGCCTGCTGCATCACGACGGCGGCGCGCCCCTCGCGGTGCTGCTGCAGGTGGTGCTGGTGTTCGTGCTGGTGGAAGTGTTCGATGCCACCGGCACGCTGTACGGCGTGGTCGGCCGGGCCGGGCTGTTGAAGCTGCCGGGGGCGCAGAAGCGCTTCGGGCGTGCGTTGTTCGCCGACAGCACGGCCATCGTCGCCGGCTCGCTGCTGGGTACCAGCAGTACCACGGCATTCGCGGAAAGCGCGTCCGGCGTGCAGGTGGGCGGCCGCACCGGACTTACCGCGCTGGTGGTGGCCGCACTGTTCCTGGCGGCACTGCTGTTTTCGCCGCTGGCGGCGATGGTGCCCGGCTACGCCACCGCACCGGCACTGCTGTTCGTCGCCGGCCTGATGCTGCGCGAACTGGTGGATGTGGACTGGGCCGACCTGACCGAATCGGTACCGGCGGCGCTGTGCGCGCTGGCGATGCCGTTCACCTACTCCATCGCCAATGGCCTGGCTTTCGGCTTCATCGCCTATGCCGCGCTGAAGGCCGGCACCGGTCGTTTCCGCGAAGTGCATCCGGCGGTGTGGCTGGTGGCCGGATTGTTCGTGCTGCGCTTCGCGCTGGAATGATGCGTGGTGGGTGACAGCCGGCGGTGGGTGACGACCGTCGGTGGGTGACGACCGTTGGTCGTCACTTCACCGGATGATCCATGCGGAAGCGTGACGACCAACGGTCGTCACCCACCCCATCACCCACATCATCACCATCCCGTCCCCCCATCACCCACAGGGTGGTCAACACCGGTCATTCAATCGCGGTCAGTTCGAACACCTGCCGCAGGTATGCCAGGTATCCCGGATCGTCGCACATGCTCTTGCCCGGCGAATCACTCAACTTGGCCACCGGCTGGCCGTTGCAGCGGACCATCTTGATCACGATGTTCAGCGGCGTGGGGCCCAGATCGTTGGTCAGGTGCGTGCCGACCCCGAACGCCACCTGGCACCGGCCGCGGAAGTAATCGAACAACCGCATCACCTTCTCGATATTCAGCCCATCACTGAACACCAGCACCTTGCTGCGCGGATCGACACGACGCTGCTGGAAATGCGCCAGCATGCGGTCGCCCCAGTCGAACGGATCGCCCGAATCGTGGCGCACGCCATCGAACAGCTTGCAGAAGTACATGTCGAAATCGCGCAGGAAGGCTTCCAGCCCGACCACATCGGACAGTGCGATGCCGAGGTCGCCACGGTATTCACGTGCCCATGATTCCAGTGCGGCGACCTGCGAATCGCGCAGGCGCGGGCCGAGCGCCTGGAATGCCTGCAGGTATTCGTGGGCCATGGTGCCGTGCGGAGTCATGTCGTACAGCCGCGCGAAATGCACGTTGCTGGTCCCGACCAGTTGCGGGCCGAGGGCATCGCGCAGCAGCGGCAGCAGGCGGGCATGCCAGTCGCGGGAATAACGCCGGCGGGTACCGTAATCGGCGATGCGGCATTGTTCGAACCCCGGTGTATCCCGCAGCAGGGCGGCCTTGGCCTGCAGGCGGCGCTCGCCTTCGGCGAAGTCCGGCGGGCTGGTGTTGCGGAACCAGACTTCGTTGATGATCGCCAGCAGCGGAACCTCGAACATGATCGTGTGCAGCCAGGGGCCCGTGATATCCAGTTCGATTTCGCCCGGCACCGCCGTGGAGGCACGCAATTGGATGTACTTGCGGTCCAGGTGGAACAGGCCGAGGAAATCGGCGAAATCCGGCTTCACGAAGCGCAGGCCGCGCATGTAGTCCAGCTCTGCGGGGGTGAAGCGCAGGCTGCAGAGGTGGTCGATTTCGTCGTTGATCTGGTCCAGGTAGCGCGCCAGGTCGATGCCCGGTGTACGGC
>JAFAFF010000165.1 GCA_023423605.1 Pseudomonadota bacterium | reverse complement strand
CCAGGGCGATACGGGTTTCACGTTGACCGTCGTAGAGCGGGCGTGACCACGTCAGTCCATACCCCAGTTGCTGCCCCTGCACGGGCACCCACTGATGCCGGTAGGCGACGGAGGGAACCCAGCCGGTTCCATGATCCTGCTGCCAGTACGGGCCGGCGGTTACTTCGAGCAATTGACGGAAAGAGCGTTCGTAACGGCGCCAGCCGATGTGGTCCAGACGCACGTCGAACATGGCCGCTGCATCGCGCGAAGGGCTGAAGTAAGCGGGCGGGGAATGGCTTTCGCCGTGGCTGGCCTGCAGCGATGCCAGGCCTTCGATCAGCCGATGGGGCGCGGTTGAGAGGCGTTGCTCCGCATCGATGCCCACCTGCAGCCGATGATTTCCATCGCTGTAGCGCAGTTGTCCCAGGCGTGCTTCGATGCGGGTGGTGTCGACGGGGCCATAGCGCGCGCCGAACTGCACTGCGTTGGCGGTGATACCCCGCTGCCGCGCCTGCAGCGATGCTTCCGGATCGTTGCGGCGGGCGCTGGCAATACCGGTCCATGCATCGGAAAACCGCCAGTCCATATCCAGCAGCAGCGTCACGCCGCTGTCGAAATGATCCGTGCTGCGTAGCACGTCGGCCGACACGCCCAGGCGATCATGGCGATAGCGCAGTCCTGCGCCGAACGACTGGTAACGGACCCGCTGCTCCGGCAGGTCGGCCCATTCGTCGCGGCCCACCAGGGCGATACGCCAGCGGTCCCGTAACAGTGGACTCTGGATGGACATTTCCAGGCCGCCGTCGCGACTGCCCAGCGGGGAGACCGAAGTGCCGTCGCCGATGCTCCGGCTGTGGGCACGACCCGCTTCCACCTTCGCCTGCCAACCCCGATGAAGGTCAAGCTGGCGCTGGATACGTGGCACCCTGGGATCGCGCGGATGGCGCGCCCGCAGATCGGCCAGGGCCTCGGCAGCCTCTCCTTGGCGGTTCAGTGCGAGCAACGCATCGATACGCCCGGCCCGTGCATCGCCCGAACGCGGATCAAGGTTCAGGGCGATGGCATCGTGCTGCAGGGCGGAGGTCGGCCGGCCACGCCGTGCTTCCACCGACGCCATCGCAGCGTGCAGCCCGGAGTCTGCCGGAGCGATGGCCAGCAACGCACGCAGCGAGCGTCCGGCGTCGGCGTTGTCCTGTGCAAACGACGCCACCATGGCGCGGGTCGTATCCACGCCGTAGCGATCCCAGTTCTCGTAGCCGCGCAGCGCACCCGGCCGGCGCGGCCAGGGCGGCTGCTCCGCTGCCAGGCGTTCCAGCAGCGGCATGGCCAGGTCGAAACGCTCCTGTTCCACCCAGGCATAGGCCAGCAGCAGCTGCGTGGAGACCGCGCCCGGCCCGGTGCGGAGTGCCTGCTCCAGAACCTGTGCGGCCGCTTCCGGGCGCCGCAAGGCGAGCAGTGAGTCCCCACCGTGGGAAGAATGTAGGCCGGCACATCGATGCCTTCGTCGACGAGCGCCTGATAGCCCGCGGCGACCTCGGCATGCCGTTGCAGGCGGTTCAGGGCAGACAGTGCATCCACGCGGATACGCGTCGACTCCCAGGTGGTGGTGCGCGGATGGTTGGATTCCGTATCCCGCAGCAGCATCAAGGCATCGGTTGCTTCATCGTCCTGGTGCCTGCTGTCGGCGGCGAACGTGCCGCCCCATCGTATGTGGGCCGCGATCCTGTCACCTTCGATGCGCTCGCGTTCATGGGCGGCGAAGTGCTGCGGATCACGTTGCATCAGCAACCAGGCCTGTTCCGAGGCCCCCATGTCGGCCAGGATCTGTACCTGCAGCATTGCCGCATCGGTGTTGTCAGGCTCGCGCGCGAGCCATGCCTGCACCTGCTGCAGGGCTTCGGGAAATCTCCCGTTATCGCGGAGCGCGGCGATTGTCGTCCGTGTGCCGTCGGCAGCAGGACGCAGGAACGGTGGAGGTGGGGCATGTGGTGCGCGCCAGCGGAGGCGGCGACGCTTAGACCATACGGCAGGAGCATTCAGATGAGCTGGGCGCGACACTATCGCGGGCAGCGGGACAGTGACCCAGGTTCCGTCAACGCCGCGTGCCCTTCACGTGCCGATCTGAACGCCCGGGTCAGTTTCCCGTTCCGGATGCCGTGTGGGCCGGACGATTGTTCCCGGCCCTTCGGAACGTTAACGTAGCACTTCCCTCCTGTCGTGCTGCCTGTAGTGAATCGTGCTTCCGTTCCCGCGCTGGATGCGCTGCTGGACCGTGCGTCGGCGGCGGTGATCGCAGAACCGCTGCGCACGGCGTTGCTGTCCCGATGGAGCGAACTGGAGCAGGCGCCGCTTCCTCCGGCGAACTGGTCGGTCCTTGCCGATACCTTCGACGCGCTGGCGCTGCTGTCGGCCGATGAGAGTTCGCTGGTCGCAGCGTTGCTGTTCGATCTTCCCACCTTGCGCGGGGAACTGGAGCTGCTGCCGCTGGGCAACCGGCCCGCCGTCGTCGGCCTGCTCGATGGCCTGGATGCAGCCGACCAGGTGTGGGCGCTGCATGCTGGCCGTGAAGCCGGGCGCAACAGCGAAGGGCTGCGCCGGCTGCTGCTGGCGATCATCCAGGATCTGCGCGTGGTGCCGGTACTGCTGGCGCGCCAGTTGGCAAGAATGCGCGCGGCCGACCGGCTGGAGGAGCCTGAACGTCGTGCGCTGGCCCAGCTGACCCGCGACATCCATGCGCCGCTGGCCAACCGGCTGGGCATCTGGCAGCTGAAATGGGAACTGGAGGACCTGGCGTTCCGGTTCCTGGAACCGGAGACCTACCGGCGCATCGCGCGCGAGGTGGATGAAACCCGCGTCGCCCGCGAGCGCTATGTGGAGAACGTCAGGAAGCTGCTGTCGCGCGAGCTGGCCGCGCAAGGCGTGCGGGCCGACGTGAGCGGACGCCCGAAGCACATCTACAGCATCTGGCGGAAGATGCAGAAGAAGCGCCTGGCGTTCGACCAGTTGTACGACATCCGTGCGGTCCGGGTGATGGTGGACGACGTTGCCGCCTGTTACGCCGCGCTGGGCGTGGTGCATGCACTGTGGGCGCCGGTGCCAAGCGAATTCGATGACTACATCGCCCGGCCCAAGGCCAACGACTACCGCTCGCTGCATACCGCCGTGGTCGGCCCGGAAGGGCGCACGATAGAAGTGCAGATCCGTACCCACGACATGCACGCGCAGGCCGAACTGGGCGTGGCCGCGCACTAGAAATACAAGGAGGGCGGCAAGGGCGCGGAGAAGGCGTTCGACCGCAAGATCACCTGGATGCGGCAGCTGCTGGAGCAGGCGCAGGACGCCGCCGGCGGCGAACTGGCAGGTGCGCTTGAAGCCGAA
>JAFAFF010000244.1 GCA_023423605.1 Pseudomonadota bacterium | reverse complement strand
GTCCCCGGTCATCGCCGCTTCCTTTTCCAGGTACGCCACCGCCTGCTGCTTGCTCCAGCCCTGGGCATGCAGTCCAGTGTCGGCCACCACGCGCGCGGCGCGGGTCAGCGCGGCATGCAGGTAGCCGATATGGTCGATGGGATCGGCATACACCCCCAGCATGTCGCCCAGTGATTCCGCATACAGGCCCCAGCCTTCCACGAAGGCCATGTCGCCGCCCAGTCGGCGGAAACGCGGCAGTTTTTCCAGTTGCTGCTGCAGGCCCAGCTGCACATGATGGCCAGGCACGGCTTCATGCAGGTACAGCATCGGTGCGCTCCAGCGTCGGCGCGTGGGCAGGTTGGAGGTGTTGACGTACAGCACGGGCGCACGGTTGCCGGCGCCGGGCTGGTAGGACACCGGTGCGGCCGTCAATGCGCGTTCGGCTTCCACCGGCTGGATGTCGAGCGGTGTCGTGGGGACTGTGTGCAGGACCGTCGGCAGCCGGGTCGCCACCTGCTGCTGCAGCTGGCGATATCGTCCCAGCAATGCACTGGCGTCGTTGTACTGGAACTGGCGGTCGCTGCGCATGCTGCGCAGCAGTTTGGCCTCCGTACCGCGCACACGCTGTTCTTTCATCACCGTGGATATCTGCGCGTGCAGGGCCTGCACGCGTTGTTCGCCCCATGCATGCAACCGGGCGGGTTCCTGCGTGGTCGCCGTGGCCTGCCGCAGCGTACTGGCATACCAGGCCTGGCCGTCCGGCAGCGCACCCATGCCGGCGGTGGCGCGCGTTGCCGGCAGGTATTCGGTGGCGATGAATCCGCGCAGCGCGCGGTAGGCCGGCATGATCCGGTATTCGATCATGCGCTTGTACTCGGCGCTGATGCGCGCCTTGTCTTCGGCGCCGATGCTGTCCGGCATGGTCCGCACCGGGGTCCAGAAGATGCTTTCTTCGGCGGTAGGCTTGATCACTGCGTCCAGCTGCGGCAGTACCTTTTCCATCAGGTCACGCGGCTGCACCACGCCGGCGGCCATGCCCTGGCGCATGTTGGCGATGGCCTGGTCGAACAGCGCCGGAATGCCGAGCGAGCGCCGCGACCAGCGGTCGTAATCCAGCACCGTGTTGAACGGCTGCGCGCCGGCACCGGCGCCGAGGATCGCCATGATGCTGCCAAGGTTGTAATACTGGCTGATGGGCAGCATCCAGGAGGGATACTGTTCTGCAGCCAGCGATGCGCGTGCATCACGGACGAACATTTCATAGCTGAGCAGATCCTGCCCCTGCAGGCCGTCGCTGCCGATCTTCTCCACCTTGCCCAGCCATTCGGTGGTGAAGTCGTGCGACTGCTGGCGCCACGCTGCCGACAGGATGTTCGGCAGTTCATCGTTGTAGCGTGCATCGCCCTGGAAGGTGGCCTGCAGCGGATTCAGCCGCATCGAGGCATCCCAGTAATCCTCGTACAGTCGTTCCAGCTGGCTGGCCTTGCTGGCCGGCGCGGCGGGTTGTCGGCTGGCCGGGGCCGCGGGGCGCGGGCGGGGCTTTGGCTTGGGCTTGGCGGCCTGGCGGGAGGGCGTGGCGACGGCGCGTGTGGCCTTCTTCTTCGCGGCTTCGGCGGGCGGTGCGGCGCTGAACAGCATCAGCGAAGCAAGGGCGACCGCCAGGGCGCGGGCAAGCTGGGACATCAGGGACTTCCGTGGAACACAGACCGTGGAGCTTGCACGATCCGGACGCGTACGGCCAGCCGGGGTGTCGCAGTCAGCCTGCGCGATGTTGGCGATCAGTCAGGTGGCGCATGACGTGACCGCCATGCACCCGCTTTCATTCCGCGCGCTCGCCCGCGCGGGTGAACGGAACGGTATCCGGTGCCACCGCGCCGCCGGAAATGATGAAGCTCATCGCCTGGTCCACGGTCCAGTCAGTGGGCGTCAACAGCTCCACCGGGACGATCTCCAGATAACCGGATGTCGGGTTCGGCGTGGTGGGAACGTAGACGGCGGCAAGCTCGCGTCCGCTGCCGTGTTCCCGGATCACCCGTGTCACCAGGCCGACGGACTTCATGTCGCGGTGCGGGAAATCGATGAGCACCACGCGCTGGGTGCTGCCCGGCTGCGTCTGCAGGATATCCAGCAGCTTCTTCGCGCTGTCGTAGATGACGCTGGCCAGCGGAATGCGTTTGATGACCGCGCCGACCCAGCGCAGCACGCGCTGGCCGACCACGCGGCGGCTGGCCACACCCACGGCGAGGATCACCAGCAGGGTCGCCAGCAGGGCCACCACGTTCTGGATCCATTCCGCGCGCACCCAACCCAGGTAATGCGGGAACGATGTCGCGATCTGTTCGGACAATGGCATCACCAGGGGGCTGGAAATGCCGGACAGCAGCACGAATACGAACTTCACGACCACCCATGTCAGCCAGATGGGCAGCAGGGTAAGCAGGCCGGTGAGGAACAGGCGCTGCAGGGAAGGCCGGGGCACGAGGGTGGGGGCTTGGAGTGACATCGACGCATTGTAGCGGTCGGCATGGCTGGCGGTTGATCATGGTGACGACCAACGGTCGTCACCCACCAGTGCCTGGCTCCCACCAGTGCCTGGTTCCCGCCGGTTTCCAGCTTTCCACCAATCTGCAGCCTCCCTCCAGCTTCCAGGCTCCCACAAGATGCCAGTCATCCAGCATGTGGCTGGCCATGCCGGAACCGGGTGGCGCCCGACCGTTGGTCGTGGCGGCGGCGCAAAGCGCCGTGCTGTCTGCGGTGAGTGGGTCCTGGTGACGACCAACGGTCGTCACCCACCAGTAATGCTCGTTACCCACCAGCAACGGTCGTCATCCACCAGCGCCGTCATTCCGCGCCTTGGGTTTCAGCCGGATATAGACCTGCTTGCGTACCCGCGCGACCACCTCGCCGCTGGCATCGATCACGTCATTGCTGAACCAGCGCAGCTGCTTGCTGCCATCGGCCGCGGCGGCGCGGATGTCCGCGAGGATGGTGTCATCGATACGGAAAGTCGCGCTCACCGTTCCACGTCCCGGTTTGATGAATTCGATTTCCGCTGCGCGATCCCACACGTAGTAGTCGCGGCCAAGCGTGTTCATCAGGCCGAGCATCCAGAACGGATCGGTCATGGCGAACAGGCTGCCGCCGAAATGCGTGCCGACATAGTTGCGGTTCCATGGACGCATGCGCAGTTCGACGGCGATGTCGCGATAGTCCGGCGATACCCGGGTGACGTGGATGCCGGAGAACAGGAAGGGCGGCCAGAAATTGATGCCGTGGCGGAACAGGCTGGCGTTCATGGGGAGCCGGGGGCAGGGAGACGTCGCCAGTTTAACCATACGCGAAGGTATGGAAAAGCCGAAAACTCCCCCTTCTGTCCCCGTGCGTCAGCGCTCGGGCGTGGCGGGTCCGATTGTGGTCGCGAAACGGCCGTTCTGTTGTGCGATGGCGGTGCCCTTGTCGGTGATTGCATCCTGGATGAAGACGCCGGCCGAGGGGCCTTCATTGATGAAGGTCAATTGATGGAATGCGGTCTTGCCCCCCCAGTCAGCCGACGGCAGCGAGACATAACGTACGGTATAGGTCTCGTCATCGAAGCGGCCCTGCATCACGTAGACACCATGGTGATCCTCGCCTTCCGAATGAATGCGGTAGTAACCATTGGAGTGATAGGTGATCGTTGCCGTAGGAAAGGGCTTTTCCTCGAACATGCGCCGGTAGTGAAGGTGCTGGGTGGCGACGACGGCATCCGGGACGGGAAGGTCAAATCCTTCGGTGGCGCACGCTGGCGCGGCGAGGACGGCCATCAGGCCGAGCCAGGCAGGCAGGGGGAAAAAGCCGCAGGTGCGCATGTGGACTACTCCTCTGGACGTGACGGGACCATTGGGTCTGGCCCTACCGTCGCGTGCCGTCCATGCAGCGTCCAGAGGCGCATGCGTCATCAGGCGACGCATGCGTGGCGATCAGCAAAGGGAGGCGTGCCTAGAAGAGCAGTGAAGCCATCCGACGCCGATACCCGCCGACCAGATTGGCATCCTCGATCACGTTGAAGGCATCGATCAGGGCCTTGCGTGGCAATCCTTCCTGGAAGTCCCGGTCGATGCGCAGCATCTCCAGGAACTGTTCCAGTGCCCCTTGATCGTCGCCGGCCAGCAGACGCTGCACCCCGCGCAGATGCCGCGCCTGCAGGTCGTTGCCGTCGGCGGCGATGCGGGCATCCAGCGCTTCCGGCGGCGGGGCGCCCTTCAGCGCGGCAGCGAACGCAAGCCGCGCGCCTGCCCGTACCGCGCGGTCGTCGGTGGCCAGGTTGGCGGGCAGGCCGTCGATCAGCGAGCGGGCTTCATCCACCGCGCCGATCTGCAGCAGGGCGACGGCCAGATCCAGCTTCAGTTCGGCCTTGTCCGGCTCGGCGGCGATCTGCGCGCGCAGCACGTCCACCTGCGCCTGCGGCTCCAGCGGCGCGGGTTCCTCCGCTTCTGCCGCCGGCTCGGCCGGGGTGATGCCATGCTGGGCGAGGAATTCCCGCAACTGGCCCTCCGGCAGGGCACCGGGGAATCCATCCACCAGTTGGCCTCCCTTCACCAGGTAGACGGTCGGGACCGAGCGGATCTGGAAGGCCGCAGCGATCTGCTGTTCCTTGTCCACATCCACCTTGGCCAGCTGGAACGCGCCGTTGTACTCGGCGGCTAGTTTTTCCAGGATCGGCCCCAGGGTCTTGCAGGGGCCGCACCAGGTCGCCCAGAAGTCGACCAGCACCGGTGTCTGCAACGATTTCTGCAGGACTTCGGCCTCGAAGGTATCGGTGGTGGCGTCGAATACGTGCGCTAGTTCGCTCATGGAGGCTCTGGATCTACGACGGGAGACCGATTCTATGGTGGCGGATGCGCCATGACACAACCCGTCGGCGCTGTGCGGTCGACCGTGCCGAGGCTCCGGGTCCAGCGGGTCACCGGGGCGAACAGGACAGGTTGTGGACGCCGCGTGCGCTGATCGGCATGCCGAGGAGGCTGGCCAGATAGAGGCTTTCGGCTTCCTGACGGGTGTCTGCATCCATCATGGCGAAGGTGTTGGTGGCCGTTGGTGCCGGCGGATTTGCGCCGATGTAGGCGCTGCAGAGGAAGGTCCCTGCGTGGGCGGTGGCGATGCCGCCGCAGGCCAGGACGGTGGTCAGCAGCAGGCGGGAAAGGTGGCGAGGGCGGTCAGGCATGGGACTCTCCGGTGGAAACGTGCGAAGAAATGAAGCACGGCCATGTTCGGCACAGCATCGCCAGCCGGGAATAGGATGAATTCGAAAGGCACGCCGGAAAACGCGCCATCGACGGGCTCGCCGTCGCCGCGATGGATGGTCGATAATCGTCCTGACCTTCCGACGGAACCTGCCATGTCGCCCTGGAAACGCATCGATGGACTGGCTGGCCTGGTCGCCGCGCTGGTATTCCTCGCTTCGGCAGCGGCTTTCGGTGCCGCCCTGGAGGGGTATTCGCAGTGGCGTCATCCGGTGGCGCTGCTGGGCGCTGCCGGCGTACCGCATGCGATGGCATTCAACCTGCTTGGCTGGGGAGTGCCGGGCCTGCTGGCGATGGTGGTGGCACTGCGCCTGCTGATGCGCCTGCCGGCCGGAAGCCGCTGGCCGTCGCGGGTCGCTGGCCAATTGCTGCTGCTGGCCGGGATGGCATTTGCCGGCATGGGGCTGCTGCCGCTGGACGTGGAGGCACTGGAAGGCCCGGCAAGCCAGGCCCACGCCAGCGCCTGGATGGTCTGGATCCTGGCCTTCATCGCCGGCACGCTGATGTTCGGGGTGGGCACGTGGCGCCGGTCACCGCCGCTGGGGCTGTTGGCCCTCGCCTGCGGTGCCGTTGCGGTGGTAAGCGGGTTTGCACTGCAGGGCGTGTTGCCGGCGCCGCTGGCCCAGCGCATCACCTTCGCCAGCTGGGCCATCTGGCTGGCGCTGGGACTGCCGATGATGCGCGTACGCAGCGACCGCATCTGACGCTGCGGGCCCTCCCGCCGCGTCCTTTTCATCCCGGTCCGATGCCCTTGCAGGGGCGGCGTCCTCATCCTGACGCCACTGCCTGTCCAAGGAGCATCCGATGAAACTTCGCCACCTGCTGTTCACCGCCGCCACCGGCGTTGCGGCCATGCAACTGGTCGACGTCGCGCGTGCGGATGCCTTCATGTGCAAGACCGAAATCACCACCCGCAGCGGTACCTCGCGTGAAGTATCCGCGTGGATGCATGCGGGAACGGTGGACCAGGCAAATACGGCGTGGACATCGCGGCTGCAGGGTGAGCACCATCCGCGCAGCATCCAGTTGCAGTACTGCACCGCAATCTACGGCAAGCGCAGGCACTGAGCCGTCGGGCGTCGCAGTGACCGTTTTCCTGGTCGCTGGCTGGTGCCGCCGTTCTGGTTGTTTCCCTGATATTTCAATTGGTTGCGATTCCGTCCAGGGCGAGGGAAGGCCGTCCGATGGAGGCTTTTGCCGCACTGCGGTACCCTGTGCCGCTTTGCCGCCGCATACGCGTGTTCCATGACCAGCGTTGAACCCATCGCCTACGACCCGCAGCAGGTTGAAACCGCCGCCCAGCAG
>JAFAFF010000236.1 GCA_023423605.1 Pseudomonadota bacterium | reverse complement strand
GGGTGAAGACCAGTTTCAGCGTGCACCAGCCGTTCGCACGGCTGAAGGCCAGGGTGAAGCCGGAGATCATCAGTTTCCGCCTGCCGGAAGGACAGCCGCTGGCGTTTCCGCGCGCGCCCGCCGTGGCGCCGGCCACGCTGCAGCGCTGGCTGCGGCAGGGCCATGACGATGCCGGCAAGCCGGTGGTGCTGCTGGATACGCGCAACCTGCAGGAAGTGGAGCACGGTACGTTCAAGGACGCGCTGGTGCTGCCCATCCAGCGCTTCACGGACCTGCCGGAGGCGCTGGCGCCGCATCGCGATGCCCTGCGCGACAGCACCGTGGTCAGCTTCTGCACCGGTGGCATCCGCTGCGAGAAGGCCGCGCTGTGGATGCACAACGACGGCATGGACAACGTGCTGCAGCTGGAAGGTGGCATCCTCGGTTACTTCGAGGAGGTCGGCGGCGAGGGGTATGAAGGGCGCTGCTTCGTGTTCGACGAGCGCGTGGCCCTGGATGCGGCGCTGCAGCCGCTGGTGGACGAGGCATTGCCGGAGCCGCGGCCCAGCGCATTCTGAGCGTTGCCAGCCGGTGTCTGGCCGGTCCAGGCGGCAAGGCGCGGGCGGCGGGACTCAGCATCCCGCCATCGCCACTGGCCGATGGCGCGGTGCGACCCCATGCAGGGGATAGTCTCCGATGGAACGCCTGCCGATGATTCCCCTGTCGATCCTTGACCTTGCCCCGGTGTGCGAGGGCAGCGATGCCACCGCCGCCTTCGCCAACATGCTGGAACTTGCCCAGCACGCCGATGCGCTCGGCTACCGCCGTTACTGGTTGGCCGAACACCACAACATGCCCGGTATCGCCAGCGCGGCCACCGCCGTGCTGATCGGCCATGTGGCCGGCGGCACCCGGCGCATCCGCGTCGGTGCCGGCGGCATCATGCTGCCCAACCATGCACCGCTGCAGGCGGCCGAACAGTTCGGCACGCTGGCATCGCTGTACCCGGACCGCATCGACCTGGGCCTGGGCCGCGCACCGGGCACCGACCAGCCCACGGCGCGCGCGTTGCGCCGCTATTTCGACAGTGCCGACCAGTTTCCGCAGGACGTGCGCGAGCTGCTGCATTACTTCGAGCCAGCGCAGCCCGGCCAGGCCGTACAGGCGGTGCCCGGCGCGGGGCTGCGGGTGCCGGTGTGGATACTGGGGTCGAGCCTGTTCGGCGCGCGCCTGGCCGCTGCGATGGGCCTGCCGTATGCATTCGCCTCGCACTTCGCGCCCGATGCGCTGGAGGAAGCGCTGGCCGTGTACCGCCGCGATTTCCGCCCGTCCGACGCGTTGCAGCGGCCACATGCGATGCTGGCATTGAACGTGGTGGCCAGTGACAGCGAAGCCGAATCGCGCCGTCTTTTCACCAGCCAGCAGCAGAGTTTCGTGAACCTGCGCCGTGGCCGACCGGGCAAGATTCCGCCGCCGCTGGACGATATCGAGACCTTCTGGGAACCGCATGAAAAGGCCGGCGTCGAACGCGCGCTTGCCTGCACCGTGCTGGGCGATGCGAGGCAGGTGGCCGAGGGCATTGCCGCGTTCGTGGAACGCCACCGGCCGGACGAACTGATGCTGACGGCAAACCTGCACGATCATGCCGCACGGCTGCGTTCGTTCGAACTGACCATGCAGGCCTGGCAGGCGCGCCACGCCTGAAGCCGACCGGGATAGCCGCCCACGTCGGCTGAACATCCATCTCACGCGGCCTTGCGGCGATGTCGCGTGAGATGGGGCTCCAAATCTGGAGCTACAGATGAACGAACAACGCCAGCAGCACATCGCCCAGCTTGCCGCCCTGATCAAGGACGTCGAGGTCGCCATGTTCACCACCACCGGCGTCGATGGCCGGCTCTACAGCCGTCCGCTTGGCACCCAGGATGTCGAATTCGATGGCGACCTGTGGTTCGTCACCTCCGCGGACAGTCCGAAAGTGGCGGAAATCGCGCTGGATCCGCGTGTCAACGTGGCTTATTCCTCGCCGTCGCGGAACAGCTACGTATCCGTGGCCGGTACCGCGCGGATCGTGGAGGACCGCGCCAAAGTGGAGGAACTCTGGTCGCCGGCAATGAAGCTTTTCTTCCCGCAGGGCAAGGACGATCCTTCGCTGCGGTTGATCCACGTGAGTGCCGAATCAGCCGAATACTGGGATGGCCCGGGCACCCTGCTGGGCCGCGCGCTGAGTTTCGTGCTGTCGGCGGTGCAGGACGAGCCCGGGCGGCTGGCCGACAACGGCTTCGTGGACCTGCGCTGACCCGGCTGCACCGTCACCGCGCCGCCTCGTAGCGCCGGACTCTGCCCGGCTGAGGCATCGCCGCGCATGGTTCGTAGAGCCGGGCTCTGCCCGGCTCAGGCTTGACCGTGCAGCGGGGCAGAGCCCCGCTCTACGCCAGGCGGCCTCGTAGCGCCGGGCTCTGCCCGGCTGGGGCTTCACCGTGCAGCGGGGCAGAGCCCCGCTCTACGTCAAGCGTTGCAGCAGATCGGCAACATAGCCGACCAGTTGCCCGGAACTCAGGCCGAAAAACGCGATCGCCGCCATGGCCCCAATCCAGTTCAACAGCATCAGCACGCCGTCGCGTTCCAGCAGCGCCAGCGCGAACAACAACAGCTGGAAGCCGAACAGGTAATTGGTGAAGGGGATGGGCAAGGACAGCAGCACCCCCAGCAACACCAGCAGAAATCCCGTGAACGCATGCGCGATGACCGGCGCCAGCAGGTGCGGCATACGTGGTTTCAACAGCCGGTCCAGACGCCGCAGGGCACCGTCGATACGGTCCAGAAAACGGTGCATCGTGCTGCGTCGTGGCCCGCGCCGGGCGATGAAGGCCGGCAGCCATGGCCTGCGCATGCCGCACAGCATCTGCGCACCTATCAGCACCACCAGCGGGCCGCTCACCGCGCCGCCCAACCCGGGCACGGGAATGAAGGCCGGCAGGATGGCCACGAACAGGAACACCCCGAAGGCGCTCTGCTGCAGGTCCTGCAGCATCTGCCCCAGCTTCATGTGCTGGGCGGGATCGCCGAACTGGAACATCGCCAGCAGGGTGCGGATGCCCTCGTTGCGGTAGACCGGTGCCTGCGGCGGCGAAGACGGATCGGGATCAGGCGGTGAGTTCATCTGCCTGCTCGTCGGGCACGTTGCGCAGCAGCAGCTTGTCCACGCGGGCGCCATCCAGGTCGATCACCTCGATGCGCCAGTTGGCCCAGTCGAAATACTCGCCCGCGTGCGGAATGCGGCCGAAATAATGGATGCACATGCCGGCCAGCGTGTAGTAATCGCCTTCCTCGGCATCGGGCAGCTCGTTGGTACCCAGCAGCTCGCGCAGATCGTCCACCGGCAGCGATCCATCCACCAGCAGGGAGCCGTCCTCGCGGGTCACCACCAGCGCATCTTCATCTGCATTTTCCACCGCCTGCAGGCGGCCGCCCACGGCGCCCATCAGGTCGCTGATGGTCACCAGCCCCTGGATTTCGCCGTACTCGTCCACCACCAGTGCCATCGACTGCTGTTCCTCGCGGAAGATTTCCAGCAGTTTCATCGCGTGGGTGCTTTCCGATACGTACAGGACTTCCCGCAGGTTCTGGAACAGCGCGTGGTCACCGCGCGCCATGCGGGTCGCCAGCGATTTCACTTCCAGCACGCCGACCACGTCGGCATCGTTGTCGCGGTACACGGGATAACGCGAGAATTCATTCTCGCTCATGATTTCCAGGTTCTTTTCAAGCAGGCCCTGGGTGTCCAGCCAGGCGATCCGGTTGCGCGGCGTCATCAGGCTGTCGGCGGTACGGTCGCCCAGGCGCATGACCCGGTTCATCATGTCGCGCTCGTGCGCATCGATGACCCCGGCTTCGTGGCTTTCGGCCACCAGCATGCGGATTTCTTCTTCCGATACGCTGGCCGCCTCGTCCTTGCCCAGGCCCAGCACGCGCAGCACCAGGCGGGTGCTGTGCGACAGCAGCCAGACACCGGGGGCGGCGATCTTCGCCAGCCAGCCCATCGGCAACGCGACCAGCCCGGCGATGTCCTCCGAACGGGTGATGGCCAGGCGCTTGGGCACCAGTTCACCGAAGATCAACGTCAGGAAGGTGATCAGCGCCACGGCGACGGTCTTGCCGACACCGCCGGCATAGGCGAACCCGGGGGCGATTTCATGGATCCAGGTGGCGATGGCCTGGCCGATGGCTTCGCCGCCGAACAG
>JAFAFF010000114.1 GCA_023423605.1 Pseudomonadota bacterium | reverse complement strand
TGTCCAGCAGCCGCGAGATCGCCAGCTGGTCGGCAACACGGCGGATATCGGCGATGCGCGTGCCGTTGCCCACGGTGCCGAAACCCATCTGCTGCGGATCGGCCGTGGTGAAATCCACGCGCTGGCGGCTGTAGCCGGGCGTGTTGATGTTGGCCACGTTGTGGCTGGTAGTAGCCAGGGCGCGCTGGAAGGCGAGCAGGGCGCTGGTACCGGTGGAAAGCACGCTGGTCATGGCGGTCCTCAGCGACGGGTCAGGCCCAGCGCCGCTTGCGCGGTACTGGCGAAGGTACGACCCAGCTGCGCACCGGCATCGCCGATGGCGGCCACGGCGCGCTGGATGGTCGGGCCACCGGCGATGCTGGCGATCTTGCTGGCATACGACGGGTCGGTCGCGTAGCCGGCCTGCTGCAACCCGCGCGCGAAGCCGCGCACATCGGTGCCGGCCTGCAGGGCCTTCTGGTAACGCGGGTTGTTCTTCAGCAGGCGCACGTAATCGGCAAAACTTTCGGCCGGCGAGGCGTAGCTGCGGAAGCTGGCGGTTTCGTTGCGGCGCACGCCATCGACATATTCATGGGTACCCACGGTGGCGCGCTCGCCTTTCCATCCCGTGGCCTTGATGCCGAACAGGTTGTGCGCGCTGCGGCCGTCGCCGTGGTTGATCTGGCGCTTGCCCCAGCCGGTTTCCAGCGCGGCCTGGGCGACCAGTGCACGCGGGTCAACGCCCAGTTCCCTGGCCGCGTTCTGGGCGTGGTCCCAGATGCCGGCGACGAAGCCTTCCCGGGTATGCGCGCCCAGCTGTGCCACCGCCGAACTGCTGGCCAGCGCATCCATCGGCGCCACGCGGCTGCCACGATTGCTGGCCGTTGCCGCCCACTGGTCGTCCGGCAATGCCTGCTCGGCCGCATCCAGCGCTACGCCCGCATAGGGGTCGTTGCTGCCGATGTTGCGGTGCAGGCTGCCGCTGTCGCGTCCGACAATCATGTCCAGTGCCTGTTCCATCGGCTGCAGCACGCGCGGCGAACTGCCGGCCGCCATCCGCTGCAGCATACGCACCGCCTGGTCGGCATCGTCCATAGGCAGCGCCGCTTGCGGTTCGGCAGGCCCGTTGAGCTGGTAGGCGCGGCTGGCACCGGCCGGATCGATGCGGCCGTCCAGCGCCGGGCCTTCGACGCCGGCGCCGGAAAGCTGGCGCGTGATGACCGCCGACAGGCCCAGGCCCTTGCCGCGGGTCATCGCCTCGGCGATCTTCTGGTCGTACATCTCGCGGAACATGGTGTTTTCGCCGGGAAACAGCGAATCGCCGAAGCTGGCCTCGCGCATGCTCTTGACCAGCATCTGCGCGAACTGGCCCTCCAGCTGGCGCGCCACCTTGTCGATCTTCTGCGGATCGTTGCGCTGTGCTGGATTGAGCTCGAAGGCCGGCTGGATGCGCATGTCAGATCACCTCGAGCTCGGCGCTCAGCGCACCGGCCTGCTTGAGGGCTTCCAGGATGGCGATCAGGTCGCCCGGGGCGGCACCGACGGCGTTGACCGCATGCACGATCTCGTCCAGCGAGGTGCCGCCGTTGAACTTGAACATGCGGCTGCCATCGGCATTGGCGGTCACCGTGGACTGCGGTGCCACCACCGTCTGGCCGCCCGCGAAGGCATTGGGCTGGCTGACATTGACGCCTTCCTGGATGGTTACCGTGAGCGAGCCGTGCGAGATGGCCGCTGCGCCGACGCGGACCTGCTGGCCGATCACCACGGTGCCGGTGCGCGAGTTCACCACCACCTTGGCCGGTGCGTTGCCGGGCGTCAGTTCCAGGTTCTCGATGCGCGCCAGCAGGCCGATCCGTGCGCCGGCATCGGTCGGTGCGCGCACCGAAACGGTCACGCCGTCCACGGCACGCGCGGCACCTTCGCCGAAGGCGTTGTTGAGCGCGGCGACCATGCGCGAGACGGTGGTGAAATCATTCTGGTGCAGGTTCAGGGTGATCTCGCTGGCGGCACCGAAGACATCCGGAAGGGCACGTTCCACGGTGGCACCGTTGGGAATGCGGCCGACGCTGGGCACGTTGACCGACACGCGCGAACCATCGCGGCCCTGCGCGCCGAAGCCGCCGACCACCAGGTTGCCCTGGGCGATGGCATACACCTCGCCATCGGCACCGCGCAGCGGCGCCATCAGCAGCGAGCCGCCGCGCAGCGATACCGCGTTGCCCACCGAGGATACGGTGACGTCGATCGGCTGGCCGGGCTTGGCAAACGGCGGCAGCTCGGCATGGATGGCCACCGCCGCCACGTTCTTCAGCTGCGGATTGACGTTGGACGGCACGTTGACGCCCAGTTCGCCCAGCAGGTTCTTCAGGCTCTGCACCGTGAACGGTGCCTGGCTGGTACGGTCGCCGCTGCCATCCAGGCCGACCACCAGGCCATAGCCCACCAGTGCGTTGCCACGCACGCCACCCACCTGGGCCAGGTCCTTGATGCGTTCGGCATGGGCCGGCGCTGCCGCTGCCAGCAGGGCAGCGACGGCGAGCAGTACGCGTGCGGAGAAGGAAAAAGTCATGGCCATCGTGCTCAGTACGGCGCCAGGCCGGAGTTGAAGAAGCGGCCCAGCCAGCCCATGGCATTGGACTGCGCCACCGCGCCGCGACCGCCGTAGACGATGCGCGCGTCGGCCACGCGGCTGGAGGGCACCGAGTTGTCCGGGGCGATGTCGGCCGCACGGACGATGCCCTGTACCTGCACCAGCTCATCGCCCTGGTTGAGGCGCAGGTTCTTCTGCCCCTGTACCACCAGGTTGCCGTTGGGCAGGCGCTGGATCACCGTAACCGTGACGCTGCCCTGCAGGCGGTTGCTCTGCGCGCTGCTGCCCTTGCCGGTGAAATCGCGGCTGCCGTTCGCGCTTGCCGACAGGATGTCCTTGCCGCCCAGCGTCACCGGGGCGCCGAACACCGTCGGCGTGCCGATCGCCAGCGCGGAGTCCTTGCTGGTGGCGGTGTTGGCGCTGGTCTGCGCCTGGGTGTTTTCCAGCAGGTTGATGGTCAGCAGGTCGCCGACATCGCGCGCGCGGCGGTCCGAATACAGCTGCAGCGACGGGCCCGAGGCGTAGATCGCGCCGGCGGTGGCCTGTGCGGGCGGCGGCATCACCGGCTGCACCGGTGCCATTGCCGGATACGGGCGCACATCGCCGGCGATCACGCAGCCGCCGAGAGCGGCCACCAGGACGGCGGCGAAAGCGAAGCGGGCGGGCAGGGTAGGCAGCATGGCGGAAACTCTCTGCGGAGAAGGCGTCGCGGGTGAGCGATCAGACGTTGTTGTTGAGGTAGCCGAGCATCGAATCGGTGGTGGAGATGGCCTTGGCGTTCATTTCGTAGGCGCGCTGGGTTTCGATCATCGAAACCAGTTCTTCCACCACGTTGACGTTGCTGCCTTCCAGCGCGCCCTGCACCACGTTGCCCAGGCCGTTCAGGCCGGGATTGCCGTTCTGCGCGGGGCCTGAAGCGGTGGTTTCCAGGAACAGGTTCTCGCCGCGCGCCTGCAGGCCGGCCGGGTTGATGAAGTCGGTCAGGGTGAGTGCACCGATCTCCACGCTGGCCGCGTCGTCGGCCATCTTCACGCTGATGGTGCCGTCGCTGCCGATGGTCAGGCTCTGTGCGCCTTCCGGAATCTGGATGCCGGGCTGCACGGGGTAACCGCTGTTGGTGACCAGCTCGCCGTCCTGGTTGATCTTGAAGGCACCATCGCGGGTATAGGCAGAGCTGCCATCGGGCATCTGCACTTCGAAGAAACCGCGGCCGTTGACCATCACGTCCAGGGCGCGACCGGTCTGCTGCTGGCTGCCCTGGTCGAAGTTCTTCGCCGTGGCCACCACGCGCACGCCGGTGCCCAGTTGCAGGCCGGTAGGCAGCTGCGTCTGTGCCGACGACGAACCGCCGGGCTGGCGCACCTGCTGGTACAGCAGGTCTTCGAAGCTGGCGCGGTCCTGCTTGAAGCCGGTGGTGTTGGTGTTGGCGAGGTTGTTGGACACCACCGACATGCGCGTCTGCTGCGCGTCCAGTCCGGTCTTGGCGATCCAAAGTGCCTGGTTCATGGTCGGTTCCTCTGCTGGTGCCCGCACAACGATGCAGGCGCTTCCCCAGGGGTATTGCAAGCGGTGTGCCATTTCGTGTGCGCCGGAAGTCCGGCGCCGCCGCATTGTGTAGAGCTGGGCTCTGCCCGGCTGAAAGGCATCGCGAAGCGGGGCAGAGCCCCGCTCTACGGGGTCCGCATCAACCGTTCAGGCGCAACAGGCTGTTGGCACTGCGCGCGTTTTCGTCGCCGTGCTTGATCACCTTCACCTGCATCTCGTACTGGCGCTGCAACTGGATCATCTGCACCAGTGCACCGGCGGCATCCACGTTGCTGCCTTCCAGCTGGCCGCTTTCCAGCGCCTTGCCCTGCACCTGCACGAACGGCTGCTGCGGATCGGTGTTGCGGAACAATCCATCCAGGCCGCGTTGCAGCCGCGCGTCGGGAGCATCGACCACCCTGATGCGGCCGATCACCGCCATCGTCTGCGGGCCTTCGCCCAGCGGCACGATGGAGATCGTGCCGTCGTTGCCGATCTCCATCGCCTGGTGCGGCGGAATGGCGATCGGATTCTGGTTTTCATCCAGAACGGCATGACCACCCGCGGTGACCAGCTGGCCGTTCGGCGTCAGCGACAGCGCCGCGCCGCGCGTATAGGCTTCGCCGCCATCGGGCGCCTGCAGGGCCAGCCAGTTGCCCGGCTGCAGCGACAGATCCAGTGGATTTCCAGTGATGTGCTGCGCACCGACGCGGCGGTTGAAGCCGGCATCCACATGCACTGCATCCACCCGCGATGCGAAGCCCGCACCGCGGATGGGGAAGGCTTCGGTATTGGCCAGCGCTTCCTTGAAGCCGGGCGTGTCGGTGTTGGCGATGTTGTGCGAAACCGTGCCCTGCGCCTGCAGGGAAGCGCGGGCGCCGGTCATCGCCACGTAGAGGGCCTTGTCCATGTCGCGTGCTCCGGGCCGGGGTCAGGGTACAGGCGGTCAGCCGACCATCATCAACGGATGTTGATGATGGTCTGGGTGACCTGGTCCTGGGTGGTGAGCATCTGCGCGTTGGCCTGGAAATTGCGCTGCGCCACGATCATGTTCACCAGCTGTTCGGTGAGGTCCACGGTGGACGATTCCAGCGCGCCGGCCTGGATGCTGCCCAGGTCCGACGAATCCGGCGATGCGGTGCGTGCGGCGCCAGAGGCGAAGCTTTCCACCCACATGTTGTTGCCGGTGGATTCCAGCCCCTGCGGATTGTTGAAGTTGGTCAACGCGACCTGGCCCAGCGCACGGTCGTCGCCGTTGGAATAACGCGCGTACACCACGCCCTGTTCGGAAACGCTGATTTCGTTGAGCTTGCCGGCGGCATAGCCGTCCTGCTGGAAATTGCGCAGCGCGAACTTCTCGCCGTACTGGGTGGAGCCGGTAACGTCCAGGGTGAGGTTGAGCTGCCCGGCACCGGTGGTGGGGGTGAAGGTGTCCATCACGATCCGGCCATTGGCCGGCTGGTCCAGCGCTCCGCTGGGGCTGAACGACAGCGTGGTCGGTTCGCCCACCTGCTGGCCGTCCACGAAGTTGTGCACCTGCCAGGTGTTTTCGATGTCGCCCTTGACGAAATACGAGGTCTGGGTGTGGCTGACGCCCAGCGAATCGTAGACGGTGACGCCGCCGCTGGACTGGCTGTAGCTGTTGGAATCGGCCGGGT
>JAFAFF010000113.1 GCA_023423605.1 Pseudomonadota bacterium | reverse complement strand
CGTCATCTGCCGCCAGACCTGCTTGCGGGTCATGACGTAGACGCTCTCCATGATGGCCACCATGAAGGACAGGCCGAGCGTGAGGGGGACAAAGAGGAAGTGGTACATCGCGGTCAGCGCGAACTGCAGCCGCGACAGTTCTACGACTGTCGAATCGATCATGGCCTGGCTACCTCGTGGATAGTGCCGTCTGGGTTGCGGGAAGGAAGGATCTACGAAGCGAATGATGTGACCGGTTACTTCAAACAGCCTTGATCCAGATCAATGTGCGAATGACGGGGCAGGGCCATCGTATGCCAACCACCGCAGGGATGCGACGCCTTGCCGCAGCCCCATCGCCGGCAACCCCTACAATGGTGGGGCGCGGCCATGCCGGTTGCATGGCGTCCACGTTCCTTTCCCTCTCCCCAGCCGAGATACAGTGAGCCAGGACATCGATACGCACGCCCTGGAGGCGCAGCAGCGCAGGGCCCGCCAGCGTTGGCTGGATGATCTGGGCGCGCTCGCACGTGGCCGGCGGCGGTTGGCGGCTGCGGCTACCAGTGTGTCCGGCGTGCTGCTGGTCGCCCAGGCGGCGGCCATCGCGTGGCTGGTACAGCACGTGCTGGTGGAGCGTGCACCCCTGATGGAGGGCCTTCCGGTGCTGGCCGCGCTGGGGGCCACGCTGCTGCTGCGCACGGCGTTGGCCAGCCTGGTGCAGGCCGCGGCCGGCGACGTCGCCGATGCCGCCAGGCTGGCGCTGCGCGAACGCGCGTATGCCGGGCTGCTCGGGCGCGGCCCGCTGTGGTTGCGGCAGCAGCGCAGTGGCGAGCTGGGCGAAGTGATGCTCACCCATGCCGATGCCATCGAAAACTATTACGCCGGGTTCCAGCCTGTGCGCGTGGAAGTGGTGGTGGTGCCACTGGTCATCGCGCTGGCCGTGGCCTGGGTGGACTGGGTGGTGGCGGTGATCTTCGTGGCCACAGCACCGTTGGTGCCGTTCTTCATGATGCTGGTGGGCTGGGGCGCGGAAGCGGCCGGGCGTGCGCAGCTGGGCGAGCTGGCGCGGATGAGCGGGCATTTCGCCGACCGCATCAAGGGCCTCGGCCTGTTGCGCCTGTATGGGAGCGGCGAGGCCGAGCTGGAAGGCGTGGCCGACGCTGCCGATGGTGTGCGCGAGCGCACCATGAAGGTCCTGCGCATCGCATTCCTGTCGTCCACGGTGCTGGAATTCTTCGCTTCGGTGAGTGTGGCGATGGTGGCGTTGTACCTGGGATTGAGCTACCTGGGCATGATGTCGCTGCACGCCCAGGTGCCGACCCTCGGCGCTGGCCTGTTCTGCCTGCTGCTGGCCCCGGAATTCTATGCGCCGCTGCGACGGCTGGCGGCTCATTACCATGACCGTGCGAACGCGTTGGCGGCCGCCGCCGAGGTCGAGCGGTTGCTGGGCGAACTGCCGGGACCGCCGCCGCAGCCGGCCGTCGCGGCGCCGCTGCCGGCTGCCGTGCCGCTGCAGCCGCAGCTGCCGCCACTGGTCGCACGCGGGCTGGTGCTGCGTCCGCTCGGCGCATCGCATGATGTGCTGCGCGGACTGGAGCTGCAGCTGGAACCCAACCAGCGGCTGGCTGTGGTCGGCCCCAGTGGCAGCGGCAAGAGTACCCTGCTGGAGGCGCTGGCCGGCTGGCTGCCGCCACGCGAAGGCAGCATCACGCGGCAGCCGGGGCTGCAGGTGGGCTATGCCGGGCAGCGTCCTTATCTGTTCCATGGCAGCATCCTCGACAACCTGCGGCTGGCCGATCCCACCGCCAGCGACGCCAGCGTGCAGGCCGCCGCGGAGGCCGCGCAGGTGATGCGTTTTGCCGCGCAGCTGCCGCAGGGCCTGGACACGGTGATCGGCGAACGCGGCTTCGGCCTGTCCGGCGGCGAAGCGCGCCGCATCGGCCTGGCACGGTTGCTGCTGCGTAATCCGGACATCCTGCTGCTGGATGAGCCCACCGCCTTCCTGGATGCGCGCACCGAAGCGGCGCTGCTGCAATCGCTGGCCGTGTTCGCACGCGACCGTATCGTGGTGGTGGCCACCCATAGCGAAATGGCGATGGCGTGGGCCGACCGCTGCCTGGTGCTGCCGGAAGGGCGCCTGCACGACGGTGAGCGCGGGGCACGCCCATGAGCGGCGGCCACCCTGATTCGCTACACGCGATGTTCAAGCGCCACCGCGGCCGCCTGCTGCTGACCGTGCTGCTGCTGTGGACCACCATGCTGGCCGGCACCGCGCTGCTTGGCTTGTCCGGCGGCTTCCTGACCGCGTCCGCGCTGGCGGGGCTGGCCGGCGCAGGTACTGCATTCAATTTCTTCACCCCGTCGGCGGGCATCCGTGGCCTGACCATGGCCCGCATCGCATCGCGCTATTTCGAAAAACTGGTCGGCCATGACGTGACGCTGCGCATCGCCCGCGACGCGCGCGTGTGGTTCTTCCGCCGCGCGCTGCCGCTCGCGCCGGCACGGCTGGGCGGCACGCGCACCGGCGAGCTGCTGGCACGGCTGCTGGGCGACATCGGCGAGGTCGACGGCCTGTGGGTGCGTGCGCTGGGGCCATTGCTGGCGCTGGCCACGCTCGGCGTGGTGGCGGTGGCTTCGGCATGGCTGGTGCTGCCGGAAGCGGCAGCGCTGCTGGCCGGCATGGCCGCGCTGGTGGGTATCGGCGTGCCGTGGCTGGGCGGAGTCGGGCGCCAGAACGAAGAGTGCGACCGCGCGTGGCATCACACGCAGTTGCGTACGCTGGCCTTCGAGGGCATCGAGGGTGCCGCGGATCTGGAGTCGCTGTCGGCGGTGGAGCACTGGCGGGGGCGCGTGGAGGTGGCCGCGCGGCAGCTGCGCGCGCGCGACCGGCGGCGACGCTGGCGGCTGGTTTCAGCGTCGGCGCTGCATGGCGTGTTCACCGGTGCGGGCCTGCTGGCGATGCTGGTGTTGGCGCTGCACGCCTTCGAGCAGCAGCGCATCGACGCGCCGATGGCCGCCGGCCTGGTATTCCTCACGGTGGCATTGATCGAACTCTGGGCGGGTCTTGGCCTGGCCTGGCAGGCCTTGCAGTCGGGCAGGGTCGCGGTGGCGCGCCTGCAGGCGATCATCGACCAGCCACCCGCCGTGCAGGAACCGGCTGTCGCGCAGGCGTTGCCGTCGACCCCGGCCGAGGTGCGCTGGCAGCAGGTCCGCTTCGCATGGTCCCCCGGAGCACGCAACGTGCTGGATGGCATCGACCTGACGCTCGCGCCCGGCGAGCGCATCGCCATCACCGGCGACAGCGGCAGCGGCAAGACCACGTTGTCGAGCCTGCTGCTGCGGCTGCATGATCCCTGCGGTGGGGTGTTGACCTATGGCGGCCTGCCGTTGACCGGCTTCGCGCAGGAGGACTGGCATCGCCAACTGGCGTGGCTGCCACAGCATGCGCCGGTGTTTGCCGGCAGCGTGGCCGACAACCTGCGGCTGGGCGATCCGCAGGCCAGCGACGATGCATTGTGGACGATGCTGGAGCGGGTACGGCTGGGCGAGTGGGCGCGTGCATCGGGAGGGTTGCAAGGCTGGGTGGGCGAAAACGGCGCTACCCTGTCCGCCGGCCAGGCACGCCGACTGGCCCTGGCCCGTGCGCTGCTGCGGGGCGCCCCGGTGCTGGTGCTTGATGAGCCCACCGAGGGCCTGGACGTGGACACTGCGCATGCACTGCTGAGCGATCTTCCCGGCCTGCTGGACGGACGCAGCCTGCTGATGATCACCCACGACACGCTGCCCGCCGGCGTGGTGGATGCGGTGTACCGCCTGCAGGACGGGCGCCTGCAACGGCTCTGACGACGCTTCCCGTGCCCGGTGCCGGGCATCCTGCGCCGTTTACAGCGCGTCGAGGAATCCGCGTACCGCTGGCCCGAAGCGTTCGAAATCGACGAGGAACGCGTCGTGGCCCTGTGGTGAATCCAGGCCGATGAAGCGGGCGTTGGCACCGCCCGCGCGCAGGCCATCGGCGATCTGTTGCTGTTGCTGCACCGGAAACAGGATGTCGGTGTTGGCGCCGATGGCCAGTGCCTGTTCCACCGTGATACTGGCCAGCCCGGCCATCACGTGGCCATCGCCCTGTTCGGCCAGGTCGAACCAGTCCATGGACCGGCTCAGGTAGAGATAGCAGTTGGGATCGAAGAAGCGCACGAAGCGGCGCGCATGGCCCTCCAGATAGCTTTCCACCTGGAATTCGAGCCCGAACGGGTCATCGTCCACCTGGTCCGAATCCAGCCGCACGCGCCCGAAGCGGCCATCCCACTCCAGTGCCGAACGGTAGGTGATCACCCCCAGCTTGCGGGCCATGCGCATGCCGGATTCGGGGTAATGCTGTTCGTCGTAGTGGCCACCGTTCCATTGCGGGTCCAGGCGGATGGCTTCGCGCTGCAGCGAACGGATGGCAATGGAAAACGGCAATGCCTGGGCGCTGCCGGAAATGTTGACGTGCGCGCGCGCGATGCCCGGATGCAGCTGCAGCAGCGAAAGCGCGGTCATGCCACCCATCGAGTTGCCGATCACGCAGGCCAGGCGCTGGATGCCGAGCGCGCGCACCACCTCCACGGCGGCACGGGCGCCGTCTTCCACCGAGAGTTCGGGAAAGGACAGACGGTAGGGTTCGCCGGTGGCCGGGTCGATGCTGGCCGGTCCTGTTGATCCCTTGCAGCTGCCAAGCGAATTCACGCACACCACGAACCAGCGGTTGGTGTCGATCGGCTTGCCGGGTCCGAGCATCGCTTCCCACCAGCCATCGGCGGGGTTGCCTTCATTGCGCGCCGCATGAGCATCCGGCGACAGGCCGGTGACGATCAGTATCGCGTTGCCGGCATCGGCCGCCAGCGTGCCCCAGGTTTCGTAGGCCATACGACCGTCGCGCAGCGCGCCACCGCGCTTGAACGGGAACGGCGAAGGAAGTGCATGGAACCGGGTGCCGGGCGGAATGAATTCTGTCATGCGGTCATTCTAGCCAGCGACGCACGGCTCAGCGCAGCGTCGCCAGTGCCTGGCCCAGCTGCACGGCGTGTTCGGCATCCAGGTGTGGCGCGAACTCGGCCACTCCCGGCGGCAGCAGGACGATCACGGTGGAACCGTAATTGAAACGCGCCATCTCCGCGAAGCGCTCCAGTACGATGCCCTTGCCGCGGTAGTCCTTGCGGGTGATGCGGTCGCCGTAATGCGGAATCTCCTCGCCGCTCCACACCGTTTCCACGCCCGATACCAGCAGCGCGCCCACCATGACGCTGACCATCGGACCGAAGCTGGTGTCGAAATGGCACACCAGGCGTTCGTTGCGGGCGAACAGTCCCGGCACGCGGTTCACCGCCGCCGGGCCCACGCTGAACAACCGGCCCGGTACGTGCACGGTTTCGCGCAGGGTGCCGGTCCACGGCATGTGCACGCGATGGTAATCCTTCGGCGACAGGTACACGGTGGCGAACAGGCCATCGTTGAACGGCTTGGCATCTTCGCTGCCGCCAAGCAGCTCGGCGGCGGTGAACGATTGTCCCTTGGCCTGGAAGATGCGGCCGCCTTCGATGCGCCCGAGCTGGCTGATGCGTCCGTCGGCCGGCATCAGCAGGCTGCGCGGATCGGCGTCGGCCACGCGCGCCCCCGGCTTCAGCGCGCGGGTGAAGAACTGGTTGAAGGTGGGATAGCTGCGCGGGTCCGGATTGGCCGCTTCGTCCAGGTCCACGCCGAACTTCGCCGTGACGGTATCGATCAGCCAGCGCGACACGCGCGGGTTGTCCGAGTACGCCAGCGAACGCGCCATGGAGGACAGCAGGCGGTGGGGCAGGGCGTAGCTCAGGGTGGTCATCAGGCTCATGGAGTGGATTTCTCGGTCAGCAGCTGCAGGTCGCGGGCGATTGCCTGCGCCTTGAAGGGAGGACGGATCAGGCCGGCCAGGCGGCCTTCGGGATCGAGCACGGCCAGGTTCGCCGAATGCTCCACCGTGTAATCCTCGGGATTCTCGTCGAACTGACTGCCCGGCACCTTCTGGAAAACAAAACCCAGCGAGGTGGCGAATTTCTCCAGCGACGGCAGGTCGCCGCTGGCGGCCAGCGTGTCCTTGTGGAACGCGTGCGCATATTCGCCCAGGCGGATGCTGTTGTCGCGCTCGGGGTCTACGGACACGAACAGCACGCGCGGGCGCAGGCTCTCGGGTATGCCTTCCCATTGCTTCTGCGCACCGGCCAGTTCGGCCAGGGTGGTCGGGCAGACGTCCGGGCAGAAGGTGAAACCGAGGAACACCAGCGTCCAGTGGCCCTTGAGTTCGCCCGGAATAAGCCGTGTGCCGTCGGTCTGGGCCAGGTTGAAATCGGGCAGCGGGCGCGGTTGCGGGTAGAAGGTGATCGATTCGGTTGCCGGCTGCCCCGGTACCGGTCCGGGTGCGAAGACCTTCTGTGCGGCCAGCAGGCCAAGGCCGGCGGCCAGCGCGACCAGCAGGATGATGCCGACATTGCGGTTGAACATGGGGGCCTGCGGTGCCAGGGAGACGGCGCCCATCATAACGGCAGGAGCCCGGTCGTTTCCCGTGCAACGGATGCCGCCGCAGGCGCCAGCCCCTATAATCGGGGGCCAATCTTCCCCGCGCATCGCCATGACCGCCGAAACGGCCGCCGAACTCCACACGATCATCGACCTGATCCGCTACGGCACCAGCCGTTTCAATGCCGCCGGACTGACCTTCGGGCACAGCTACGACAACGCGCTGGACGAGGCGACCCAGCTGGTGCTGCATGGCCTGCATCTGCCGCACGATCTTGGCCCGGCCTATGGCCAGGCCCGTTTGCTGCAGGCCGAGAAACTGCAGGTGCTGGACCTGTTCCAGCGCCGCATCGATGAACGCATCCCGGCCGCCTACCTGACCGGTGAAGCCTGGTTTGCCGGCCTCAGTTTCAAGAGCGACAAGCGCGCCCTGGTACCGCGTTCGCCGATCGCCGAGCTGATCGAGACCGGCTTCGAGCCGTGGCTGGCCGGCCGCGATGTCAGCCGCGCGCTGGACCTGTGCACGGGTTCGGGCTGCATCGCCATCGCCATGGGCCACTATTACCCGAACTGGGACGTGGACGGCGTCGACCTCAGCGACGACGCCCTGTCGCTGGCCGAAGAGAACAAGGAACGCCTGCAGGCGCACAACGTCACCCTGATCAGGTCGGACCTGTTCAATGGCCTGACCGGTCGCCATTACGACCTGATCGTCACCAACCCGCCCTACGTCACCAACGACGAGACCGATGCCCTGCCGCAGGAGTATTCCTACGAGCCGGAGATGGGCCTGCGTGCCGGCGATGACGGCCTGGACCTGGTGCTGAAGATCCTGCGCGATGCGCCGCTGCACCTGAGCGAGGATGGCCTGCTGATCTGCGAAGTGGGCGAGTCCGAGCAGCACCTGGTGAAGCTGCTGCCGGAAGTGGATTTCGCCTGGATCGAGTTCAAAGTCGGGCAGATGGGCATCTTCGCGGTCGAATGCCGCGAGCTGATCGCGCACAGTGCGCGCATCACCGAACTGGCGGCGCAACGGCCGTGAGTTCCAATGCGTTCGGCAAGCTGTTCACCGTCACCACCTTCGGCGAATCGCACGGTCCGGCGATCGGCTGCGTGATCGATGGCTGCCCGCCGGGGCTGGCGCTGGACGCGGCCGAATTCGCCCACGACCTGCAGCGGCGCGCCACCGGCAGGAGCCGGCATACCTCGGCGCGACGCGAGGCCGACGAGGTGGAGATCCTGTCCGGCGTCTACCAGGGCCTGACCACCGGCACCCCGATCGCGCTGCTGATCCGCAACACCGACCAGCGCAGCAAGGATTACACGGCCATTGGCCAGCAGTTCCGTCCCGGTCATGCCGATTACAGCTACTGGCACAAGTACGGCATCCGCGATCCGCGCGGCGGCGGGCGCTCGTCGGCGCGCGAGACCACCATGCGCGTGGCTGCCGGTGTAGTCGCCAGGAAGTGGCTGGCCGAACGCTTCGGCGTGACCGTGCGTGGCTACCTTTCGCAGTTGGGCGATATCACGCCGGCCGGTTTCGACTGGTCGGCGGTGGAGGAAAATCCGTTCTTCTGGCCGCATGCCGACCAGGTGCCCGAGCTGGAGGCGTACATGGATGCGCTGCGCAAGTCCGGTGATTCGGTCGGTGCGCGCGTGGACGTGGTGGCCGACAACGTGCCGCCGGGCTGGGGCGAGCCCATCTACGGCAAGCTGGACGGGGAACTGGCCGCGGCGCTGATGAGCATCAACGCGGTGAAGGGCGTGGAGATCGGTGATGGTTTCGCCAGTGCCGCGCAGAAGGGCACCGAGCACCGCGACCTGCTGACCCCGCAGGGGTTTGCCAGCAACCATGCCGGTGGCATCCTCGGTGGCATTTCCACCGGCCAGCCGGTGGTCGCCTCCATCGTCCTCAAGCCGACCTCCAGCCTGCGCCTGCCGGGCGCGTCGCTGGATACCGGCGGCAACGTCGTCGAGGTGGTCACCACCGGCCGTCACGATCCCTGCGTGGGCATCCGCGCCACGCCGATCGCCGAAGCGATGATGGCCCTTGTGCTGATGGACCAGGCACTGCGCCATCGCGCGCAGTGCGGGGATGTGGGCACCATCACTCCGCGCATTCCCGGGCAGATCGATGGCTGATACGCGGCCGACGGTCTGGGTGAGCCAGCCGCTGATCGACGCGGCCATCGCACCGCTGCGCGATCATGTGCGGCTGCTTGCCACCGACACCGTCACCGCCTGGTCGCCGCAGCAGCTCGTCGAGCGCCTGGCCTCGGTGGACGGCGCGATCATCACCCTCAACGAGCGCATCGGCGCGGCCCAGGTGGCCGACGCGACGCAGTTGCAGGTGATCGCCAATGTCGGCGTCGGTTACAACAACCTGGATGTCGACGCCCTCAGCGCCGCCGGCATCCTTGTCAGCAACACGCCGGACGTCCTGACCGAAACCACCGCCGATCTCGGTTTCGCCCTGTTGATGGCCACTGCGCGCCGCATCACCGAATCCGAGCGCTGGCTGCGCGAAGGGCAGTGGGGCCAGTGGTCGTTCCAGACCATGCTCGGTGCGGACATCCACGGCAGCACGCTGGGCATCCTCGGCATGGGCCGCATCGGCCAGGGCATCGCCCGCCGCGGCGCGCACGGGTTCGGCATGAAGGTGCTGTACCACAACCGTTCGCGGCTGCCGGCCGAAACCGAGGCCGCCGTCGGCGCCACCTGGGTGGACCTGGACACGCTGCTGGCGCAGTCCGACCACCTGGTCACCGTGTTGCCGTATACCCCGTCCTCGCACCACATCATCGATGCGGCCGCGCTGGCGAAGATGAAGCCCTCGGCCACCCTGGTGAACATCGCCCGGGGCGGGATCGTCGACGAACTGGCCCTGGCCGATGCGCTGGCCCATGGTCGCCTGGCGGCCGCCGGCCTGGATGTCTACGAAGGCGAGCCGAAGGTGCGCCCGGAACTGCTGGCGCTGCGCAACGTGGTGCTGACCCCGCATATCGGCAGCGCCTCGCTGGCCACCCGTACCGCCATGGTGCAGCTCGCCGTGGACAACCTGCTGGCCGGCCTCGGCCTGGCCGGCGAACCGGCACGCATGCCGAGTGCGATCAACGCCGACGCAGCCCTGGCTGCGCGTGCCGAGCTGGGTAAAAAAACCGGGAAACGATAGGGAACCTCCGCACGTCCCACTTGAGGAGGTTCCCCGAAGCCAGCCGTCGTGCGTGAGTTTTTCCCCTTCCCGTTATTCGTGAGAGTGTTCCCCCATGAGCAATGCACAACGCAGCTTCCACGTCGCCATCGTCGGCGCCACCGGCGCCGTCGGCGAGACCATGCTGGCCATCCTGGCCGAGCGCAACTTCCCGGTCGGTACCCTGAGCCTGCTCGCCTCCGAGCGCTCGGCAGGCGGCGAAGTCGAGTTCGAAGGCCAGCAGGTCAGGATCCAGGACCTGGCAACCTTCGACCCCAGCGGCGTGGACATCGCCCTGTTCTCCGCCGGTGGCAGCGTATCGAAGGAGTACGGCCCGAAGTTCGCTGCCGCCGGCGCGGTGGTGATCGACAATTCTTCGGCCTTCCGTTACGACGATGACGTGCCGCTGGTGGTATCGGAAGTCAATCCGGAGCAGATCGCCAACCGTCCGCGCGGCATCATCGCCAACCCGAACTGCTCGACCATGCAGATGCTGGTCGCGCTGGCGCCGCTGCACCGCAAGTACGGTATCGAGCGCATCAACGTGTCCACCTACCAGTCGGTGTCCGGCGGTGGCCGTTCGGCGCTGGAAGAGCTGGGCAAGCAGACCGGCCAGCTGCTCAGCTTCCAGGAGATCGATCCGCAACGCTTCCCGGTGCAGATTGCCTTCAACCTGATTCCGCACATCGACGACTTCCTGGACAACGGCTTCACCAAGGAAGAAATGAAGCTGGTCTGGGAAACGCGCAAGATCCTCGGTGACGACAGCATCCTGGTGAATCCGACCGCCGTGCGCGTGCCGGTGTTCTATGGCCATTCCGAAGCCGTGGCGATCGAGACCCGCGAGAAGGTCACCGCGGATGAAGCGCGCGCGTTGCTGGAGCAGTCGCCGGGTATCGAAGTGGTCGATCGCCGGGAGGCTGGCGGTTACCCGACCCCGGTTACCCATGCCTCGGGCACCGATGCGGTGTATGTGGGACGTATCCGTGAGGACCTGTCGCATCCGCGCGGGCTGAACCTGTGGATCGTCTCGGACAACATCCGCAAGGGTGCGGCGCTCAATGCCGTGCAGCTGGCCGAACGGGTTGCCGCCGAGTCGCGCTGATCACCGTCGATGCTGGCAGGTGACGTCCGCCCGGCGTCACTCCAGCGCTTTCCGCGCCGTCGCCCACTTGGCGACGGTGAGCCGTTATATTGACGGCCATGAACAAGGGTTCCGTTGCGTGATGCGACCGCTCAAGTATCTGTCCACCGCATTGCTGGCCCTGGCCAGCAGTTCGGCCATGGCATTGGGCCTGGGCGACATCCGTGTGCTGTCCCGCCCGGGCCAGCCGTTGCTGGCGGAAATTCCGGTGATTTCGGCCGATCCAGCCGAGCTGCAGAACCTGCGCGTCGGTCTTGCTGCGCCGGCTACGTTCGAGCGCGTCGGTCTGCAGCGCCCGTCCGGGCTGGTCGGGGAGCTGCAGTTCGAGCTGACCCGCAACGCGCAGGGCAGGGCGGTGGTGCGGGTGACATCGCAGACGCCGGTGGATACGCCGTCGCTGGCGTTCCTGGTGGAGGCCGACTGGGGCCAGGGCCGGCTGGTGCGCGAATACTCCGCACTGGTCGATGCCCCTGCCAGCGCCGGGGCGGTGAGCGAGCCGGAAATCGTGGCGCCGGCCGGCGCGTTGTCCAATGCCATCGTGCGCGAACCGCAGGCCGCTGCGCCAGCGCCTGCGCCGGGGCAGGCGGAAGTACCATCATCCGTGCGGCCGGCAACGCCGGCGCGTCCGTCCACCACGGCGGCATCGGCTGCCGCGTCGGTCGATGGCGGCGACGTCGCCGTGCGCCGCGGGCAGACGCTGTCGGGTATTGCACAGGAATTCGCGCGTGAGCAGCAGGTAAGCCGCGACCGCGCGATGATCGCGCTGTTGCGCGCGAATCCGGATGCCTTCATCCGCGGCAACATCAATCTTCTCAAGCAGGGCGCGGTACTGCGCATGCCCGATGCCACGGCACTGGCGGCCGTGGATGCCGCCGATGCGTCGGCGATGGTGCGCGAACATGCCGCGCAGTGGCGGCAGGCGCGCGCCATTCCGCAGCCGGCCAGCACGATCGACAGCGCGGCGACGGCACCGGCCAGCAGTGCGCAGGCGCCCGCGGGCGCACGCCTGGAAATCGCTCCGGCGGCTGCGGCGGCAACCGCTGCCGCGGGTACAACAACCGGTACCGGTGACGGCAACGAGGGTGACATGCTTGGCAACGAACAGCTGCGTCAGGCCAGGGAAGACATCGCCACGCGCGATGCCGAGATCGATGAGCTCAAGCAGCGCGTAGCGGAGCTGGAGAAACTGCAGGCCAGCCAGCAGTCGCTGGTGGCGCTGAAGGATACCGAGCTGGCGGCCGCGCAGGCCCGGCTTGGGCAGGCTGGCGGTGAGCGCGAAACGGGCGGGTCGTGGTACTGGCTCGGTCTGCCGGTGCTGCTGCTGGCGGCGCTGGGCTGGTGGTTGTCCCGCCGGCGCAGGCCTTCGCCGTTGCCGCCGCTGCGGCGCGATGATCGTGACGACAGTGCCCTGTCGGCGAGTGTGCCGGCGGGAGCCGGGCTGGACGTGCTGGCCGAACGCGCGCCATGGCAGGATTCCGAGGCGCCGGAGCCGGAGCTTGAGCCGCAGCTGGTTCTGGACGAGCACGCAGGTCCGATGGCGCATGGTGAAACAACGGCTGAGGAAGCGCAGTGGCAGGATGATCCGTCCACCACGGCCGATGCCATGTATTTCCAGGAGCAGGCTGCGCAGGCGGCCGTGTCTGCGGATGCGCCCGATGAAGGCCTGGTGCCCGCCTATGCGCGCGACGCCGAGTGGCGCGACGACTTCCGCGGCGTGTTCGAGGCGCCTGCCGATGAACAGCCCGCAAAGGAAATGGAAGTGCACGCCACGGAGGCAGATGGATTGGATGCGAGCGATTCGGCTGTAGCCGATGATGCCGCCACCGGCGATGCCGTGGACAGAGCCGGTCATGAGCGGCTCGAACTGGCCATCGCCTGCCTGGATCTGGGTGAAGAACAGACCGCGCGCATGCTGCTGGAAGAGCTGCAGCACAGCGGCGATGCCGCGCTGCGCACGCAGGCCCACGAGCTGCTGGCCAGGCTGGGCTGAGCGCATGGCTTTCCAACGCCGAGGCCGGAGCCGTACATGCGTTATGCGCTAGGCGTCGAATACGACGGTGGCGAATTCAGGGGCTGGCAGAATCTGGGCGAGGGCGGACCCAGCGTCCAGGCCAGTCTGGAACAGGCGCTGTCGTCGGTGGCTGATGTCCCGCTCAAGGTCGTCTGCGCCGGGCGTACCGATGCCGGCGTGCACAGCGAATGCCAGGTGGTGCATTTTGACAGCGATGTGGAACGCGATCCGCGAGGCTGGGTGCTGGGCACCACCGCGCGGTTGCCACGCTCGGTGGCGGTGCGCTGGTGCACACCGGTCGCCGACGATTTCCACGCGCGGTTTTCAGCGCGTGCGCGCCGCTACCGCTACCGCCTGCTCAATCGCCAGGTCCGCCCGGCGTTGTATCGGCAGACCCTGAGCTGGGAGCGTCGCGCGCTGGATGCCGGGCTCATGCACGAGGCCGGCCAGGCACTGCTTGGCGAGAATGATTTCAGCGCATTCCGCAGCGTTCATTGCGAGGCGCTGCATGCGCGTCGCGAGCTGCAGTCGCTGCAGGTACGGCGTTCCGGCGAGGTGATCGAGGTGTCGGTCCAGGCCAATGCATTCCTTCATCACATGGTGCGCAATATCGTGGGTTCCCTGATCATGGTCGGCAGTGGGGAACGTCCGCCAGGCTGGATGGGCGAGCTGCTTGCCGGCCGTGATCGCAATGCTGCCGGACCGACCGCGCCGCCCCAGGGCCTGGTGTTCGTCGGGCCGCTGTATCCCGACAACTGGCACCTGCCTGCCGAGGTCACCCTATGAGCCGCTCCTACTACCGCACGCGAATCAAATTCTGTGGCATGACCCGCGCTGGTGATGTGCGCCTGGCCGGTGAGCTCGGCGTGGACGCGGTTGGCTTCATCTTCGCGCGCGAGAGCAAGCGGCGGGTTGCACCGGCCGAGGCGCGCGCGATGCGCCAGGCGATCGCGCCGATGGTGGACGTGGTTGCGCTGTTCCGCGACAACACGCGCGAAGAGGTACGTGATGTGCTGCGCACGGTGCGGCCGACGTTGTTGCAGTTCCACGGCGATGAAGAGGAAAGTTTCTGCCGCAGCTTCAACATGCCGTACCTGAAGGCCGTCGCCATGGGCGGGCGCGAGGAGACCAACGCGCGTGCGCTGCAGTTACGGTATCCCAGTGCCGCGGGTTTCCTGTTCGACAGCCATGCGCCCGGCGGCGGCGGGGGCACCGGCGTGGCGTTCGACTGGTCGCGCATTCCCACCGGCCTGCATCGTCCTTTCCTGCTTGCCGGCGGTCTGACCGCCGACAACGTCTACGAAGCCGCATTGGCCACCTTGCCCTGGGGCGTGGATGTATCCAGTGGCATCGAGCAGGAGCCGGGCATCAAGGATGGTCATCTGATGCGCCGTTTCGTGGAAGAAGTGCGCCGCGCCGACTGCACCGCGCTTGACTGAGCCACCCGCCGGGCAGACCCCGGTGCCACGAAACGGTGCCGGGTAGAGCGGGGCTCTGCCCCGCTGCACTTGGGCCAGCCGGGCAGAGCCCGGCTCTACGTGATGCCCGGCGCCCCGAAGCGCCACGGCCGACTGGTTTGGGTGGGTGACGACCGTTGGTCGTCACGCCTTTCCGGGCCTGTGACGACCAACGGTCGTCACCCACCGTAGAGCGGGACTCTGCCCCGCTGCGCGGCAATGCCCAGCCAGGTAGAGCGGGGCTCTGCCCCGCTGCATGGGAAATCATCAGCCGGGCAGAGCCCGGCGCTACCGCAGTTGTGTGGCCAGCCAGTGCGCCAACGCGTCCACGCGCGGATCGGCTGGGCCGGGCGGTCTCGCCAGCACCCAGAAGCCGCCGGTGGCCGCAAATCCCCAGGGAGCCAGCAGGCGCCCCTCGACGATGTCCCGGGCCACCAGGGGCTCCGGCGCGATCGCCACGCCCAGGCCAGCCACTGCCGCCTCCAGAAGGTAATACAGATGTTCAAAACCCTGCCCGTGGCGTATCGCATCGGCCGGCAGGCCATGCGCTGCGGCCCAAGACGGCCATGCCTGCGGCCGCGACGTGGTGTGCAATACGGTTTCCTCCAGCAGGGTCCGCGGCGGCTGGTCCCACAGTCGCGCGGCGGCCGGATGTCGTGATGCCACCACCGCGCCCACCCGTTCCGGTGCCAGTTCGACGACCTCCCAGCCCGGCGGCCACGGTGGTTCGGCCAGCAGCAGCACCGCGTCCAGGCGCGCCTGTTCTTCGCTGAAAGCGCCATCCAGCGCCGACCAGTGCAGGGCCAGCGATGGCAGCGCTTCCTGCAGCGCCGGCAACCGCGGAATCATCCAGCGCGCCAGGACGCTGCTGCTGC
>JAFAFF010000031.1 GCA_023423605.1 Pseudomonadota bacterium | reverse complement strand
GCAAGGACCTGCGCTACCTGACCGAACGCGGCGTGATGGCACGCGCCTACGGTGGTGGCATCGACAGCGGCGCGGTGGGCGCACCACCAGCGCCGGAGCCGCATTACGAGGCCAAGCGCACGGTGTTCCTGCAGGAGAAGCGCCGCATCGGCGCGCGTGCGGCGGCGATGGTGCAGCCCGGGCATACCATCGTCATCGATTCGGGCACCACGTCCATCCAACTGGCCGAAGCGCTGCCGGATATCGACGTCACCGTGGTCACCAATGATTTCGGCGTGCTTACCGCGCTCAGCCCCAAGACCCATATCAACCTGGTCATGCTCGGCGGCGAACTGCGCCGCAAGAACATGGCCTTCTATGGTGGCCTGACCGTGGAGGCGCTGGAGGAACTGCATGTGGACCTGCTGTTCCTGGGCGTGGACGGCTTCGACCTGGAGCGCGGCATCACCACCCATTACGAGCCCGAAGCGATGCTCAACCGCAAGATGGTGGAAGCCGCGCGCGCGGTGGTGGCGATCACCGACAGCTCGAAATTCGGCAGGATCTGCCTGCACGGCATCATTCCGGTGTCCGGGCTGGATGCGCTGATCACCGATACCAACGCCCCGGACGAAATTTCCCAGGCCTGCAGGGCACTGGGCGTGGACCTGCAGCTGGCCTAGCAAGCCGTGCCGGCCAGCGGCCGGTACTACCGGGCCGACCCGGCGAGCAGGCCGAACTCACGCGCGGCGTTGCCGTAGTACACCTTGTCGATGACGCTGCGCGGCAGCGACAGGCCCGCCACGTCGGCTTCCAGCACGTCGATGCGCTGGCTTTCGCCGGTCGCCAGGTAACGCCAGTCCGACTGCCACACCGCATGCACTTCCTGCCTGACCTGTGCCGGCCCGGCGTCCGGCGACTGGGTGAGATCGGTGCCGTAGAGCAGCCTGTCCTGGTAACGGATGAAGAAATCGCGCACCTTTTCGCGGTCCCGGCCGGACTGGTACTGCACCTGGCTCATGCGCGCAGCCAGGTCCACCGTCGCATTGGGAAAACGCTCAAGGAAATCAGCCAGCCGATCCACGTCGTATTCCAGGCTGGCCATGTGCGCACCGACCACGCGCAGCTGCGGATGCGCGGCCACGAAGCGGTCGCGCGCCGCCATCAGGTCCGCATGCGAAGGCTGCTCCGGGTGCAGGTACATGTGGTACTGCGGGTGCCTGGCGAAATATTCGCGGTCGTTGTTGGTCGTCATCTGCTCCAGCGGCAGCCAGCAGTTGTACGGCTCCCCCTGGTGCGCGATCAGCGGTACGCCCAGCGCGCGTATGTGTTCGGCCACCGGCGCCAGGCCGGGATCATCCAGCATGATCAGCCTGCCCTGTGCATCCTTCTCCACCATGCCGATGTTCTTCCACACCTTGACCGCGCGTGCGCCCTCGGCGACCGCGCGGTCCAGTCCGGCATCCACCTGCTGCAGCCAGCCTTCGCTGCCATAGCCCTTCATCGAGAACGTGGCCGCCCAATGGAAGTGGGCCGGGTCCTCCTTCGCCTGTGCCAGCGCGATGGCGTGCTGCTGCTCGAGGCTCGGGAAATCCGGGTAATCCACATTGATCGACAACACCTCGAAATTGTCCGCGCGTGCCTGCTGCAGCAGCGCGGTATCGGTAGCGTTGGCATGCACGTGCGCGTCGAATTTGCGCACGCTGGCGAAATCAGCCATCGCATAGGAGGCCTGGTCGTCGGTGTCCCGGGCAACCGCCGCGGCATCCACCTTCCCTGCCGGATCCTGCGGCGGCGGTGCCGGCGTACAGCCGGCCATTGCCGTCGTTGCCACCACTGCACATGCCAGCCATCCGCGTTGATTCCACCGCATTGATCACCCCGCAAGGAAACGAAACTTAATCGAACCATATCGCAACAAAACGCTTGCATCAACGCGGGCGTCCTGCGCAGAATGCAGGGCATCTCCACCGGACTGACACTCATGCCACCGATTGGACGCCGTACTGCATTGAAGCTGATTGCCGGAAGCGTGGCAGGCAGCATGGCCTGGGGCGCCGCGCCGTGGGCTCGCGCCGCCACCTCCCCTGCCATCCGCGGCAACGACCGCACTGCCGGCGACGCCGTGCTCGCCATCGCCTTCGACAAGCGCATGCATACGCGCGTATCCCGCAACGGCAGGGCGCTCACCGGCTGGCAACCCAGCGAAGCATTGCTGCTGGCCAGCGGCGAACTCAGCGAGTTTGCGCTGACCGACCAGCAGGCACATGTGCTGGATGACCCCCGCCACGGCACCGGCAGGCAGGTGGTGTTCACCGGCCGCGCAGCCGCTGCCGGCGTCGAGAAACAGGTGGCTGTCAGCAGTTTCGATGCCCTGCCCGGCGTGGCGCTGCTGCAGGTGCGTTACCGCAATCTGGGCGATACGCCGCTGGAAATCGCCGGCTGGCGCAACAGCCATTACCAGCTGGACGATGCCCCGGGCGGCTTCTGGAGTTTCTCCGGCGCCACCCATACCGATCGTCGCGACTGGGTACAGCCGCTGGACGATGGCTTCGACCAGCGCAACACGCTGTCCATGGATTCCTCGGACTACGGTGGCGGCACGCCGATGGCCAACATCTGGCGGCGCGACGCCGGCCTGGCCGTCGGCCATGTCGAACCGGTTCCGCGTCCGCTGGACATGCCGGTGCGGCGTGCCGCCAAGGGCGCGTCCATCGCCATTGAATCGCCGAACGCGGTCACCCTGGCACCGGGCAAGGAACTGGTCACCGAGCGCACCCTGCTGGCCGTGCATGAAGGCGATTTCTACGCACCCCTGCAGCAGTACCAGGCGATCATGCGCGCCGAGGGGATCGAAGGCCCGCGACCACCGGATTCGGCCTTCGCGCCGATCTGGTGCGCTTGGGGATACGAGCGGGATTTCACCGTGGAACAGATCTACGCCACGCTGCCGAAGGCCAGGGAACTGGGCTTCGAATGGGCGGTGCTGGAC
>JAFAFF010000017.1 GCA_023423605.1 Pseudomonadota bacterium | reverse complement strand
GAGTTCGAGCTGGACAGTGCGCCCGGCGAGGGCACGCGGGTGACGATCGTAAAATGGATCTGAATTTCGCCGGGCATGTCACCCGGGTTGTCGTTGTGGAAGAAACCACCCAGGTGGGCCAGGCGCGTCGCGAGGCACAACTGCTGGCCGGGCAGGCGGGCTTCAACGAGGCCGATGCCGGTCGCGTGGCGCTGGTGGCCACCGAAATGGCCACCAACCTGTGGCGTCATGGTGGCGGTGGACGCATGTACCTGTCGCTGGTCGCCGGCCATGGCGGCCAGGGCGTGGAACTGGTGAGCGTGGATCGCGGCCCCGGATTCGTGCTGGCGCAGGCGCTGCAGGATGGTTATTCCACCGGTGCCAGCCAGGGCCTGGGCATGGGCGTGATCGCCCGCCAGGCACGGGTGATGGACGCCTGGTGCGATGCCCGCGGCGCGGTGCTGGTGGCGCGCGTGTTCGCCGAACGGGCGCCGGCCGAGGTCGATCCCGGCTATGGCGCATTGCGGCTGCCGTTCAACCAGGAAGTGGTCTGTGGCGATGCCTGGCATCTGCAGGCGTGGGATGGCGGGCTTGCGCTCACGGTGATCGACGGCCTTGGCCACGGCCTGCAGGCGGCGGATGCGGCGCAGGCGGGCGTGCGCGCGGCGGCGGCAGCGGGGGCGAGCGACGGCACGGTGGAACGCATCGCCCGGCTGCATGCCGGCATGTCCGGCACGCGTGGCGCAGCGGCGGCGGTGGCCTGTGTGATGCCGGCCGCGGGCAACATTGAATTCGCCGGCGTCGGCAATATCGCCGGCAGCCTGTGCACGCAGGATGCCTCGCGCGGACTGGCGTCCATGCCGGGCATCGTTGGCGCGCAGTACCGCCGCGCCCAGGCATTCCATCTTCACGCCGACGCTGGCACGCTTCTGGTCATGCACAGCGACGGCCTCCAGGCGCGCTGGAGCCTGCGGGATTATCCCGGCCTCCAGCACCGGCATCCGGCCCTGGTGGTCGCGGTGCTGCAACGGGATTTCGACCGCGGGCGCGATGATGCATGCATCGTCGCGCTACGCGTGGGAGCGTTCAGATGAACAGCGTGCACGAACCGGGGCAGGAGCTGGAACGCCTGCGCCAGGAGAACCAGGCGCTGCGCGCCGAGCTGGACGAGACCAACCAGGGCGTGCTGGCGTTGTATGCCGAGCTGGACCAGCAGGCCGAACAGCTGCGGCACGTGTCCGAACTGAAGAGCCGGTTCCTGTCCTACATGAGCCATGAGCTGCGCACGCCGCTGGGTTCCATCCTGAGCATGACGCGATTGCTGGACGATGGCCTGGATGGTGTGCTCAGCGAAGGCCAGCGCCGGCAGGTGGGGTTCATCAGCAGCGCGGCCAGCGAACTGCGGGAAATGGTCGACGATCTGCTGGACCTGGCCAAGATCGAAGCCGGCAGGATCACCATTTCGCCGGGCTGGTTCGATCTGATGGACCTGTTCTCGGCCTTGCGTGGCATGTTCCGTCCGCTGGTGGAAGGCAACCACATCGACCTCGAATTCGTCGATCCACCGGCATTGCCGATGCTGTACACCGATGACAAGAAGCTGGCGCAGATCCTGCGCAACTTCATCGCCAATGCGCTGAAGTTCACCCAGCGCGGCAAGGTGGTGGTATCGGCACGCATGCAGGGCGCGGACGCGGTCTGCTTCAGCGTGATCGACACCGGCATCGGCATCCCCGTGGAGCTGCAGTCCACGCTGTTCGAGGATTTCGTGCAGGTGGATTCGCCGCTGCAGAAGCGACTGCGGGGTACCGGCCTGGGCCTGTCGCTGTGCAAGCGCTTCGCCGAGCTTCTGGGCGGCCACGTGGGCGTGCACAGCACGCCGGGTGAGGGGTCGGAGTTCTTCGTCGTGGTCCCCCTGAAACTGAAGACGGAGGCGTCGGGTGACGCACAATGACTGCATCCTCGTTGTCGACGACAACATAGCCACCCGTTATTCGGTGCGCCGGGTGCTGGAGCACCACGGCTTCCAGGTGGACGAAGCGGGCACCGGCCGCGCGGGCCTGGATGCGGTGGACGGCAAGGACTACGCCGCGCTGGTGCTGGACGTGAACCTGCCGGACATGAGCGGCTTCGACGTGGTGCGCGAACTGCGCTCGCAGCGACGTACGCGCCTGTTGCCGGTGGTGCATGTGTCCGCGGCTTCGGTGAGTACCGGCGACCTGATCACCGGGCTGGATGCCGGTGCCGATGCCTACCTGATCCATCCGGTTGACCCGGACGTGCTGCTGGCCACCCTGCGCAGCCTGCTGCGGGCACGGCGTGCCGAAGATGCGCTGCGCGAGGTGGAAGCCCGCTTCGGCGAAATATTCCGCCAGATCAACGTGCCGATCGCGGTACTGGATGCGGATCTGCAGGTGCACGATGCCAACGATGCCTTCGCACGCATGCTGCAGACCGGCCGTACCGACGGTTCTCCGCTGGAACGCCTGGGTGACGCCGACGAATTCATCGATGGCCTGCGCAACGCGCTGCGCAACCGCGAACGTTGGCAGGGCGCAGTAGGGCTGCCGAGCGCCGCCGGCCCGGCACGCATGACCCAGTGGCGCCTGACGCCTTACCGGCAGCCCGACCTGGGCCTGGTGGTGGTGGAAGACATCACCGTGCACCATGAGCGCGACCGCGAGCAGCGCCGCGAGCTGGCCTACCAGATCGCCGAACGCGAGCGCACCGAGGCCGAGCTGCTGCAGGCACAGAAGATGGATTCGCTGGGTCAGCTGACCGGCGGCATCGCCCATGATTTCAACAACCTGCTGACCACCATCATCTCCGGCCTGGACATGATAGAGCTGTCCGCCGGCAGCGGGCGCCTGGACCGGGTGAAACAC
>JAFAFF010000016.1 GCA_023423605.1 Pseudomonadota bacterium | reverse complement strand
GCCATCACCGATTGGCTGGATGGCTGGATCGCCCGGCGCTACCAGCTGGAGTCCGCCTTCGGCGCCTTCCTGGACCCGGTGGCCGACAAGTTGATGGTCGCCGTGGCGTTGTTCCTGATCGTGCAGGGCCATCCTACGCCGTGGATGGCGTTCTGGGCGGCGGTGATCGTGGGGCGCGAAATCGCCGTGTCGGCACTGCGCGAATGGATGGCCGAACTGGGCCAGCGGGCGAAGGTGCGGGTGGCGATGATCGGCAAGATCAAGACCACCGCGCAGATGGTCGCACTGTTGTGCCTGCTGTATTCGGTGGCGCCCAGCAACCCCATCGAAAGCATCTGGATGGGGCCGCCGATCTTCCATATCGGCGATTGGACGCTGGCCATCGCGGCCCTGCTGACGCTGTGGTCGGGACTGCAGTATCTGCACGCGGCATGGCCGAGCCTGCGCGAGGACGAGCGCGCCGCACGCGAGCGTTCGCGCCTGAAGAAGGGTGGCTGAGCAGGTTGACACGCCTGTGAAGAAGGGTAGAATGCCGCCTCCCACGCGGGAATAGCTCAGTTGGTAGAGCGCAACCTTGCCAAGGTTGAGGTCGCGAGTTCGAGTCTCGTTTCCCGCTCCAGATACTTGTCCATGGATGTCCACTGGCATCCATGGAGTGCAGAGAAGGAGCTTCGGCTCCATTTTTCGTTTCTGCCTTGTCCGGGATGTCTGGGTGCTTCGGCAGCGATGGGGTTCCAGGCAAGCGTCCGTATCGTCTCCACACGTGCACGGTGTCAACGTCCCGTATCAGCGGTCCTGTGCTTGACAACCAGCGCAGCCCCTGTAGAATGCCGCCTCCCAAGCGGGAATAGCTCAGTTGGTAGAGCGCAACCTTGCCAAGGTTGAGGTCGCGAGTTCGAGTCTCGTTTCCCGCTCCAGGTTCAGTGAAGAAGAGACCGCAAGGTCTCTTTTTTTGTTTTCGAGCGACGTGATTTTTCTTTCCAGCGGACTGCTGCGCCATGCATGAATGCGGTTGACGGGGTGAAGGAATTTCGACACAATATCGCTTCTCCGGCGCAGGCTGGAGAGCAGGTCCGGAAGACGCCGCCGCAAGGCGCGCGAGCCGGTCCGGGGAGTCCAGGCTCCTGCCCGTAAGGGCTGTTGCACACTGCGGGAATAGCTCAGTTGGTAGAGCGCAACCTTGCCAAGGTTGAGGTCGCGAGTTCGAGTCTCGTTTCCCGCTCCAGTTTCAAGCGGGCCCTTGCAGGGGTCCGGTTTTCTCCCTTGGCGGCAACCAGGGGCAGTGGGGCGGAAACGCCTTGGCTGCAGCAGGAAAGCGCGTTTTTCAGCGTGAAAAACGCTGGTGTGGTTCCGGGTCTTCCGGTAGCATACCGGCCTCATGCGGGAATAGCTCAGTTGGTAGAGCGCAACCTTGCCAAGGTTGAGGTCGCGAGTTCGAGTCTCGTTTCCCGCTCCAGAATCCCGACAGGCCACCGGATACGGCGGGCTTGTCTTATCGGGGAGTCGCTTCCTCGATTGCTGCACACCGGCCTGGTGGCAGAGTGGTTATGCAGCGGCCTGCAAAGCCGCGTACGCCGGTTCAATTCCGACCCAGGCCTCCAAAAAATATCCTTGTATATCAAGCATCTGGCCCGCGAAAGCGGGCCTTTTGCTGTGTGGCATTGCTGCCACTGTTCTGCGCGTCCTGCAGCAGAACAGCGCCGGCTTCGCATCGATTCGTGATGCCGCGGATGCCCCCTTGGATCAGGCGTGCGAAAACTCGCCGGATTGCTCGATTGCCATGGCTCGGAGGTTGTCGCTCGCCAGCGCCAGCGTGTCGTCGCCAGCAAACATGACACCGCGCTGCCACTCGTCAGGTGCCACCTGTGCGAACACGGAAGGATCGCGCAACCGGGCAAGGCTGGGGTGGTTCTCGATCACTTCAGACAGATCTACTTCAAAGGTCGCGTCATCGGCGAACGTCAGGCTCAGCCGACCCGGACCGATGGCCGTCACCCGCTGCGCAGACAGCGCTGGCATGGAATAGTTCTGCGCAACGGCGACTGGTGGCCGGAACGGCTTTCAGGCACACAGCCGGGCATAGCCCGGCTCTACGCGTCAAGCGTCCTTTACGCGCGTGGTATCGACGAATCTGCGCCCTTCCTGGGTCAGGTCGATGTCGCCATCTTCCCCATGTGCGGCGTAGCCGGCGTCCACCGCCCAGTTTGCGTCTTCATCCGGAACGGGTCGGGTCGCGTGGATGTCTTCAAGGATCTGCTGCTGTCGGGTGGTCAGCTGCATGGCGTTCTGCCTCGGCGAAATAAGGTGTTCCAGCCTACGTATCGGCGGTGAGGAGGGCGTATTCCGGCACTTTCCGCCCTCGCGGCCAAGATGACCCGTTCAGGGTTGTAGGCAGGAAGTGTGGGTTCTGTCATTGACGTGTAGTGATCTTTATGAGTAATTGAATAGGCAGCATTTCACTGCCCGATGGCACGAAACACGCTTTGGATCGGCATTGCCCGCCGCGAACAGGAGGTCGTTATGGAACATGACGCACAGGGGCTGGCTGAGGAAGTACGTGTCGAACTTGAGGAAAGCTACCAGCGACACGGCTGCGGCCCGGAGTTCTGGAATACCTACCAGCGCGTCCTGGCGCGCCTGGTGCCCGATGGCAGCCAACGCACCCAGGTCACCAACGAGGTGGCGCTGCTGATTGAAGAACTGGGCATCGTGCAGCGCGCGCAACTGGTTGAACAACCACTGCCGCGGTCGCGCTGCTGAATCAGCCCAGCAGCCACCCGGCCAGCAGCACAAGCCCGGCCAGCAGCCCGATCAGGACGCACGTATGCCGGCGCAGGAGTTGCCGTCGCTGTCCGGCCAGCGTATCGGGCGCTGCGTGGCGGATCAGCCCGGCGTCGAAGCCGGCCGTTTGCTGTACCTGGTGGCAGGCCACCAGGCAGGCGCCGCAATCCAGGCATTCGGCATCCGGGCCATTGCGGATGTCCAGCGCGACCGGGCAGGCGCGCACGCAGGCACTGCAATCCAGGCAATCCCCCAGCCTGTCGGCGGAAAAAAGTGGCATCGCTCCGGCCAGTGCGGGGTGGGCTGCCCGGAATACGTAGTCCTGCGCGGTCACGGCATCCAGCAGGCCTCGGCCGCGCGCGCCGACGCTGCCAAGACCAGCAGGGCGCGACCCGCGCGGTTCGCCGCGACGGGCGATGTAGAGCATGCGTGGTGTATGGCCATCGCGGAGCAGGGGCTGCAGCCGTGCGAAAGGGCACAGCGTGCTGCACACCTGCCGCCGCAGGAAGCCGGCATTGCCCCATGTCGCCGCCGCGTAGAACAGGATCCAGAACGTTTCCCATGCGCCCAGGCGCAGATGAATCGCGCGCCACAGCAACGCCTCGATGGGCGTGAACAGACCGACGAAGGTGAGTCCCGTCCACAGCGCGATGGCGGCCCATAGCGTTTGCCGCACGGCGCGCTCGACGGCCGGATGACCCAGCCAGCGCCGGGTGCCGCGCTCGATCCAGCCGAACAGCGTGCTCCACAGCGTCTGCGGGCAGGCGTGCCCGCACCACAGGCGGCCGCAGAGATGGGTGAACAGTGCCAGGGCCACCGCCAGCAGGGCACCTGTCAGCAGCAGCACGCCGACGTCGTCGGGCCAGAGCGTCAGCCCGAACAGATCGAAACGGCGCGCGGGAAGGTCCAGCAGCAAGGCCTGCCGGCCATTCCAGCGCAGCCAGGGCAGCACGTGGAAGGCGACCAGCAGCAGCGCGGTCGGCATGGGCCACAGCCAGCGCAGGCGTGCCGGCCCGTTCACCCTAGTGGTACCTCGTCATCATCGGCGCCGGGCAGCGGCCGCAGCAGGTACCACGTCATCGTACTGGCGGTGGCGGTGACCATCCAGAACATGAAGAACCCGACGGTGTAACCCAGCTCGCGGCTGATGGTGTGGCCGGGAAAGCTGATCGCAGCCAGGCGCAGCGGGTCGACGAAGGCGAAGAACACGATGCTGGCCAGCCCCGCCGCCACGAAGCTCGGCCACAGCACCACGCCCCATTGCTGGAGCTGCTGCCGCCGGCGCATGCCGGTTTCAAGGGGGTCGCGGGTCATGGCGCGCTCCGGCGTTGGGCGTGGTCAGGACAGCGGGCAGGCGCGCGCTGGCGAGGCATCACTCTAGGAAGCGGTGCGCGACGGGACATTGATCTCGATCAAGCTGCACTTCCGCGGCAAGGTGCGATAATGCCCCCACGCTCCCCGTAAGATTCCATGGACACTGCCATTCCGCCGCCGCTGCCCGAAGCCTCGCTCGACCTGTGCAGCGAGCAGGAAGTCACGCGTCTGGTGCACGATTTCTATGGCAGGGTCCGCGAGGAGCCGAGGCTTGGCCCGGTGTTCGCCGCGCATGTCCACGATTGGGACGCGCACCTGGCGCAGCTGGTGGATTTCTGGTCCGCGCTGCTGCGCGGCACGCGGCGTTTCCAGGGTTCGCCGATGTCCAAGCACATGGCCATCGACGCCATGGACCGCGATCTGTTCGACCGCTGGCTGGCGCTGTTCCGGCAGACCTCGGCCGAAATCGGCAACGATGACATGCAGCGCCTGGCCGACGACATCGCCGCGCGCATCGCCGATACCTTCTGGAAGCGCTACCAGATGCTGCGCTGGCCGCAGGTGCCATTGCCCATTGTCGGAACCACCGGCTGATTTGATCTCGGTCAAGGCGCCCGCGCACGCATGGCGGGCATGCTGCGGACATGGATACTTTCTCTCCCGTGCAGGGTGGCCTGGCCTGGTGTTTCGATGCGGAGACCCTGCGGCGGCACGACAAGGCCGGCCCGCGCTACACCTCCTATCCCACGGCACCGCATTTCCACGATGGGTTCGGCGAAACCGAACTGGTGAACGCGCTGGCCGCCAGCAACCACGATGCGCGCGCATTGTCGCTGTATGTACACGTGCCGTTCTGCAGCAGCCCCTGTTTCTACTGTGGCTGCAACCGCGTGATCACCCGCGACCGCAGCCGGGGGGCGAGCTATGTCGCGCGCGTGCTGGCCGAGGCGGACGTGCTTGCTTCGCACGTCGATCCGCAGCGTGAAGTGATCCAGCTGCACCTGGGCGGCGGCACGCCGAATTTCCTCGGCAGCGATGACATGCGCCATCTGCTGCAGGGCCTGCGCCAGCGCTTCAGCTTCAGTGGTGCGGCCGGCCGGGACTTTTCGATCGAGCTCGATCCTCGTTTCATCGAACGCGCCGACGTGGCGTTGCTTGCCGAACTGGGCTTCAACCGCGCCAGCCTGGGCGTGCAGGATTTCGATCCGCAGGTGCAGCGGGCCATCAACCGCGTGCAGGGCGTGGAGCAGACGCTGGATATCCTGCAGGCCTGCCGCGATTACGGCATGCGTTCGGTCAACGTGGATCTCATCTATGGCTTGCCGGGCCAGAACCGCGAGGGCTTCGACCGCACGCTCGATCAGGTGCTGGCACTGCGGCCGGACCGCCTGGCGGTCTATGGATATGCGCACCTGCCGCAGCTGTTCCGCGCGCAGCGGCAGATCGACGAATCGCGCCTGCCGGCGCCGGAGCAGAAACTCGCCCTGCTGGGGCTGGCCGTGCAGCGCCTGCAGCACGCCGGTTACCAGTACATCGGCATGGATCATTTCGCACTGCCCGAAGAGGATCTGTCGCGGGCACAGCGGGCGGGGCAGCTGCATCGCAATTTCATGGGCTATACCACCCATGCCGATACCGATCTGCTGGGCCTGGGCGTGAGTGCGATCAGCAGCGTGGGCCGCAGCTACAGCCAGAATCCACGCGACCTGCCGTCATGGGAGGCCGCCGTGGACGCCGGCCACCTGCCGGTCTGGCGCGGCGTGGAACTGGACCAGGACGATGAATTGCGCGCGGCGATCATCCAGCAGCTGATGTGCCATGGCGAAGTGGATGCCGGCTTGCTGTGCGCGCAGCGAGGGCTGGATTTCCGGACCTATTTCGCCGCCGCGCTGCCGGCGCTGGCGCGCCTGCAGTCCGATGGACTGGCGGAGGTTTCCGGCGCGGTGATCCGCGCCACCGGGCCGGGGCGGCCGCTGCTGCGGCTGCTGGCCATGTGCTTCGATCGTTATCTTGCCCAGCCTTCGCAGCCGGCGCGTTATTCGCGTGCGATCTGAAGGGCAGGGTGGCAGCGTCGGGATGGTGCCCGGAGCCGGAATCGAACCGGCATGGGGTTGCCCCCGGCGGATTTTAAGTCCGATGCGTCTACCAGTTTCGCCATCCGGGCTGCGGCGCATAGGGTGCCTCAACACGGCGGAATTTGGAATGGCTGTGCCTTGCAGATAACGAAGATGCCGTTTGCGACATGAGTCGTGTCGCATTGAGCCTCTTAACGTGAATTCGGCTGTAAAGCGCCGATGGCTCGTGCCATATTCCACTCCGTCGTACCTCCAGGAACGATCATGCCGCTACACGCCATTGCCTACGTCAGCCGCGCCCGCGAAGACCTTGCGGACACCGAACTGGACGAACTGCTGGCCGACGCGACCGCGTTCAACCGCGTGGCGGGTGTCACCGGCGTGCTGCTGTTCGATGGCGTCCGTTTCCTGCAGTATCTGGAAGGGCCGCGTGACGGGCTCGAATCGGTCCACGCGCGCGTCCTCAACGCCACGCGCCACCATCTGATGCGCGAACTGGCGGCCGGCCCGCTGCGGTCGCGCTGGTTTCCGTGCTGGACCATGGCCAGCCGGCGCGTCGACGTCGCGGTGCTGTCGGACATCGTCGCCGCGCCATGGCACGGGTTCGACATGGACAACGCGATGAGCGACCAGGGCTTTGGCATGCTGCTGCGCACCTGGACCGACGGGCGTGGCGCGCTGGAACCGGCCGCGGTGTGCCTGGGCTCCTGAGCGATGCCACGTGACCGGTCACCGGCGCACGGGTAACCTTGGCACTCTTGTTCATGACACGGGTGCGCGATGGGTATGGCGGACAGCGGCGAGCCGCGCAGGCGTAAGGCATGACGGCGGCCATCGCCGCTGCCACGACGCCGCGGCCGGCGATCATCGGGCTGGGTTACGTGGGCCTGCCGCTCGCGGTCGCGTTCGGGCGGCTGATGCCGACACTGGGCTACGACATCGATGCAGCACGCGTGGCCGAGCTGCGCCAGGGCCATGACCATACGCTGGAAATGGAGGCTGGCGAGCTGGCCGGGGCGGCGCAGTTGCGGGTGACATCCGACGCCCAGGCGCTGGTCGACTGCAACGTGTACATCATCACCGTACCGACGCCCATCGACGCCTACGAACAACCCGACCTGGGGCCGCTGCGTGCCGCCACGTCGCTGGTGGCCAGCGTGCTGCGTCCGGGCGATCTGGTGATCTACGAATCCACGGTGTATCCGGGTACCACCGAAGAGGTCTGTGTTCCGTTGCTGGAAGCAGGCTCCGGACTGCGCTTCAACGACGATTTCCATTGTGGCTACAGCCCGGAAAGGGTGAGTCCGGGCGACCGCCAGCGACGCCTGGCCGACATCCGCAAGATCACCTCCGGTTCCACGCCGGAAGTGGCTGGCGTGGTCGATGCGCTGTACCGGCGGATCATCGCCGCCGGCACCTATGCGGCGCCGTCGATGCGCGTGGCCGAGGCCGCCAAGGTGGTGGAGAACATCCAGCGCGACGTCAACATCGCACTGGTCAACGAGCTGGCGCTGATCTTCGACCGGCTCGACATCGACACCCAGGACGTGCTGGATGCGGCTGGCAGCAAGTGGAACTTCCTGCCGTTCCGGCCGGGGCTGGTGGGCGGCCACTGCATCGGCGTGGACCCCTATTACCTGCTGCACAAATCCGAAAGCGTGGGTTTCCACCCGGACCTGATCCATACGGCGCGCCAGGTGAACAACCGTGTCGGCGCGCACGTGGCGCAACGCGTGCTGGCACTGCTGGCATCGCGTGGGCATCAGCCCGCCCGCTCGCGCATCCTGGTGCTGGGCGTCACCTTCAAGGAAGACTGCCCGGACCTGCGCAACAGCCGCGCGCTGGAACTTGCCCAGCAACTGCAGGACAGCGGTGCGCAGGTGGACGTACATGACCCGTGGGTGGGGCCGGCGACGCTGGCGGAGGCGGGCGTGCGATGGGTGGCCCAGCCGGATACTGCGGCTTACCACGCCGTCGTGCTGGCGGTGGCACATTCGGAATTCCGGAACTTGGATGCTGCCGGCATAGCGGCGCTGCGCACGGCCGATGGCGTGGTCTACGACGTCAAGTCGGCCTGGCCGCGCGAGGTGGTGGACGGCCGGCTGTAGCCCGCGGGCGCGGCGCGTGGCATGGCGTTTAGGGTGGCCGGGGTAGACTGGTCGCCGCCCTGCAACGAGGAACGCCATGCACCGCTATCTGGCCTACGTGCTCGCCATCGTCCTGCTGCCGCCCTGCCTGTGGCTGGCAACCATCTGGCCCGCCTGGTATTGGGGCGTGGGACTCACCGCGGCGATGGTGCTGCTGGGTACGTGGGACCTGCTGCAGAAACGCAGCACGCTGCGGCGCAATTATCCGGTGCTGGCGCATTTCCGTTACGGGCTTGAATCCATCGGTCCGGAAATCCGCCAGTATTTCGTGCAGAGCGACCTGGAGGATGTACCGTTCTCGCGCCAGCAGCGCGCGCTGATCTACCAGCGCTCCAAGAACGAGATGGATGTAGTGCCGTTCGGCACCCTGCGCAGCGCCTATGCGGTGGACTATGAATGGATCAACCATTCGCTGGCGCCGACCGCCATCCAGGACCAGGATTTCCGCGTGCTGATTGGCCCAGGATGCGCCAAACCCTATTCGGCGAGCGTGTTCAACATCTCCGCGATGAGTTTCGGGTCGCTGTCGGCCAATGCGATCCGGGCCCTGAACGAAGGCGCGCGTCGCGGTGGTTTCCATCACGATACCGGCGAAGGCTCCATTTCCTCGTATCACCGCGAGATGGGCGGCGACCTGGTATGGGAAATCGGTTCGGGTTACTTCGGTTGCCGCGATGAGGAAGGCCGCTTCAGCGAAGAACGCTTCGTCGCCAATGCCACCCATGACCAGGTGAAGATGATCGAGATCAAGCTGTCGCAGGGCGCCAAGCCGGGCCATGGCGGCGTGCTGCCGGCGGCCAAGGTCAGCGCGGAGATATCCGTCACGCGTGGCGTGCCGATGGGCGTGGACTGCATTTCGCCCTCGCGCCATTCGGCGTTCTCCACGCCGGTGGAACTGTTGCAGTTCGTCGCCCGCCTGCGCGGGCTGTCCGGTGGCAAGCCGGTCGGCTTCAAGCTGGCCATCGGCCATCCATGGGAATGGTTCGGCATCGCCAAGGCGATGAGCGAAACCGGACTGCTGCCGGATTTCATCGTCGTCGATGGCGCCGAAGGCGGGACCGGCGCGGCTCCCTCGGAGTTTGTCGATCACGTTGGCGTGCCCATGCACGAAGCGCTGCTGCTGGTGCACAACACGCTGGTCGGGCTGGATCTCCGCGACCGCATACGGCTTGGCGCGGCGGGCAAGATCACCAGTGCATTCGATATCGCGCGTACCATCGCGCTCGGCGCGGACTGGTGCAACGCGGGCCGCGGTTTCATGTTCGCGCTGGGTTGCATCCAGTCGCTCAGTTGCCACAGCGACAAATGCCCGACAGGCATCGCCACCCAGGATCCTGCGCGCTGGCGTCACCTGGATGCGGCGGACAAGGCCAGCCGGGTGCACAAC
>JAFAFF010000360.1 GCA_023423605.1 Pseudomonadota bacterium | reverse complement strand
CCCTGGAGCAGGCGCTGGCGCTCTACACCAGCGAATCGCGCGACAGCCTGGAAGCGGCGCTGGCCCGCATTGCCGCCGGCGGATTGCCGGAACAGCTGGATCTCTGCTTCCATCGCCCCTCCGGGTTGCGCGTCTGGGTGCAGGTGCTGGTCGAACTGGACCGTCGCGACGGCCTGCCCGAGCGGTTCGTGGTGCTGTTCCGTGACATCACCCGCGAACGCGAGACCAGCGAGCGGATCGAACTGCTGGCCCATTATGATCCGCTCACCGGGCTGGCCAACCGCCTCCTGCTGAGTGGACAGGCCGCCGATGCCATCGCGATGGCGCGCACCAGCGGCAGCCCGCTGGCCATGCTGTTCATCGACCTGGACGGCTTCAAGACCATCAACGACAGTTTCGGCCACGCCAGCGGTGACATGCTGTTGAAAGCGGCCGCCATGCGCCTGCACCAGAACCTGCGTGGCAACGATCTGCTGGGGCGCTTCAGCGGCGATGAATTCATCGTGGTGCTGCGCGACCCCGCCAGCGCCGAGGATGCCGGGCGGATCGCACGCAAGCTGATCGCCTCGCTGGGCGAACCGCTGCACGGCGAACGGATCACCCTGAAGGTGGGCGCCAGCATCGGCATCGCCATGCTGGAGGCCGGTGGCGAGGATTTCGATTCCCTGCTGCGGGCGGCCAATGCCGCCATGCATGCGGCGAAGGAAGCCGGCCGCAACACCTTCCAGTATTACAGCCCCGATGCGCTGGGCCGCCTGCAGCACCAGCTGGATATCGAGCACGCGCTGCATGGCGCCATCGAACGCGATGAGTTCACCCTGGTCTACCAGCCGTTGATGCAGGTGGATCCGGACGAGCCACCGGCGGTGGAGGCCTTGCTGCGCTGGCAGCGCCCGGGGATCGGCTTCTGCAGCCCCGCCGAGTTCATCCCCATCGCGGAAAAATGCGGGGAAATCGTCCGTATCGGCGACTGGGTGCTCAATGAAGCCTGCCGGCAGGCAGCGGTGTGGGACCGTAATGGCCTGGCATTCGACCGCATCGCGGTGAATGTATCGGCCGTGCAGCTGCGCGAACGGGGTTTCGCGGAGCGGGTGATCGAGATCTGCCATGCCCACGGACTGTCGCCTACGCGCCTGGAGCTGGAGCTGACCGAATCGGCGCTGATCCGCGATACCGACGTGCTGCGCCACTGTTTCGACGTGCTGGAGCGCCATCGGGTGCCGCTGGCGGTGGACGATTTCGGCACCGGGTTCTCCAACCTGCATTACCTGAATCGTTTTCCGGTCGGGCGCCTGAAGATCGACCGCAGCTTCGTGCAGGACATGCTGCGGGACGCCGGCACGGCGGAAGTGACCCAGGCCATCGTCCATCTTGGCCATGCGCTGGGCATGAAGGTGGTGGCGGAGGGCGTGGAAACCCGCCAGGAAGAAGATCTGCTGCGCCGGCAGGGCTGCGATGAGATACAGGGGTTCCTGTATTCACGCCCGCTGGTGCCGCGCGATCTGGCGCAGTGGCTGCGTACACCGCGCCAGGCACCCGCCGCCGTCGCAATCCCGTAGAGCCGGGCTCTGCCCGGCTGAAGCCGCGCCGCGGCGGGTTCTGTAGAGCCGGGCTCTGCCCGGCTGAAGCCGTATCGCGGCAGGTTCTGTAGAGCCGGGCTCTGCCCGGCTGAAGCCGTATCGCGGCAGGTTCTGTAGAGCCGGGCCGCGGCGGGTTCTGTAGAGCCGGGCTCTGCCCGGCTGAAGCCGTGCCACCAGCGGGGCAGAGCCCCGCTCTACGGACCATTCCGCGCAGCGGGGCAGAGCCCCGCTCTACGCGCATTACCCGCTGGCCACCTGGCTTGCATCCAGGCCGAGATCCCATGCCATGCCCACTGCTTCAGCGCAGGGCAACTGCGCCGCCGGCAGGGCGGTCGGTTGCTGCTGCAACGCGGCCAGCTCCCTCCGAGCCAGGTGCTCCAGCCGATGCAGCTGTTCGCGTGCGCTGGAACGCGGTGCATTGCCGGCACCACCATCACGCGGACGCGCAAAGGCCCCGGCAGGGCCGGGGCCTTGATCATCACGAATCTGCATTGCAGCCTGCACGACTCAGAACAGCTCCACCGTTCCGGCGCCCATGCTCTGCTGGGTCACCGGCTTGTGCGGCGGCCGCTCCCATTCGTTGCGCATCTCGCGCAGACGGCTGCCGGTGCGCTGCAGGGCGGAGATGATCTCCTCGTCCATCGCGCCGCCATGGCGGTGCAGCAGCTCCTGCAGCGCCACCGCCTCGCGGTTGATCGCGGTCAGGCGGTCCAGGTGCACGTGCACCCCGCCCAGTGCCTGGGTCGCGATGTCCTCGAACTGCAGGGCACGCACGGCTTCGGCCACGCTGCCATCGATGGCGCGCGCGCACTCGGACACTTCGCGCATGCCGTCACCCAGCGAGGCATTGATCTGGGCCACGTTGTCCACCATCGAAGCCGCCTCCTGGCGTGCTTCGCGGGAGCGGTCCATGTCGCGCGATGCCATGTGCGAGACCGTTTCGCGCACCTTGGCGATGGCGTCCTTGGAGCTGTGCGCCAGCTTGCGGATCTGCTCGTTGAACGTGGTGGAGCGCTCGGACAGGTTGCGCACCTCATCGGCCACCACCGCGAAACCACGGCCCGCTTCACCCGCGCGCGCCGCCTCGATGGCCGCGTTCAGCGCCAGCAGATTGGTCTGGTCGGCGATGGACTTGACGTCTTCCAGCAGCGCGAAGATGCCGTCCAGGTGCTGGGCCATCTGGTCGATGTGCTGCACCGTGGTGCTGCTCTGGCCGCTGACCTGTTCCAGTGCTTCCACCAGCTGTTCCATCTGGTGGCTGGCATGCTGGGCGAAGCGCGCCACGTCCAGGCCGGCTGCGCCGTCTTCACCGGCGCGGTCGACGATGCGTGCCAGCGCCTGGCTCTGCTGGCGCGACTTGCGGTTCATCGCATCGAAGCTGCCGCCCAGCCCGGAAACCGCCTGGCGGATAAGGTCGCGGGCACGTTCCACTTCGCTGCGCGAGCCGTCTATCTCGTTGCCCACGAAGGTGCGCAGTTCGGTCAGCAGCTGGTCCTGCTCACGCAGGATGCGCGCCTGTTCCGGCGAGCGCTGCGCCTGCTGGCGGGTGGTCCACCAGGCGAAACCAAGCCAGCTCAGCGTCATCGTGGTCAACATGGCCCAACGCAGGGCCGCCGGCCATTCGAGGGCGAAGGCGAGGGGAAGCAGCAGGGTCAGCACCAGCGGTGCGGCCAGACGGATGATGATGCGTGAGTACATGGACGTTCTCGGGAGAGTCACGAATGCTGTATCGGCCGTGCACCCGTTCTCTTTAATGGAACCTGCGCTGACATCACGCAGGCCAGCCCCCCGTCACGCGGCGCGCCGGTGTTGCCGGGCCAGCGCCCGGCACTGTGATCAGCCCAGCGCGCGGTCCACCGCTTCCACCATCGCCTTGCGACTGATCAGGAAATCCCAGTAACTGCCGCCCAGCTGCCGCCACAACACCGCCGAACGCACCGCCGCCAGCAGCAGGGCGCGGATTTCCGCGACCACCCCGGCCTGGCCCAGGTAGTGCGGATTGCCCTGCACCATCACCCGCGGCTTGAGGTGGCTGATGGTATCGGCGTACACACCGCCGAGCGTGGCCAGCACGTCCGGATGGCCGCTGTCGCCCACCTCGCGCGCCTGGCGGGCGGCCCGTTCAATGCCGACGGTCACCCTGGAAATGGTGTCCTGCTCGCGCACGAAGCGTCGTTCCAGCTGCAGCACGGCCAGCGCCAGCTTGGGCAGGATGGGGTCCTGGCCCTGGTTGCGGAAGTAGTTGTGCAGCAGCCTCAGGCCCGGCTTCAGGGCTTCGCGGTCGCCATAGACCTCCTGCGGCGAACCGGCATCGATGCGGAACACGCTGTCCACGGCGGTGCGCACCGCGGCAGCGTCGGAGTGCCCGGTATCGGCGATACGGCGAACCTGCTGCAGGGCCTGTGCAATGCCGGCAAGTGCCAGGACGCGGTCGTCGACGGTGAAACTCATGCAGCGGATACCTCGAAGGGAGAAGGAGTGGTGCGCAGCCGCTGTTCCAGCGGCGCATCGGTGGCGGCGATCACCGCGCCGCCCAGGCAGACATCACCGTCGTAAAGCACCAGCGACTGTCCCGGCGTGACGGCACGCTGGGGCTGGGCGAAGCGCACGTGCAGGGTGCCATCGTCGCGCACGGTCACGGTGCAGGCTTCGTCCGGCTGGCGGTAACGGGTCTGCGCGGTGCACGCAAAGCGCGCCGCCGGCGGCGCGCCGGCAATCCAGTGCGCCGCTTCGCTGGCCAGCTGGTGCGACATCAGCCAGCGGCTGTCGCGGTCCTGGTCCACGTACAGCACGTTGCTGGCCACGTCCTTGCCCACCACGTACCACGGTGCAGCGGGACGACCGCGCACGCCGCCGATGTTCAGGCCTTCGCGCTGGCCCAGGGTGAAATAGAACACGCCCGGATGGGTGGCGATCTCCACTCCGTGCGGATCCAGGATGCGACCTTCGCGGGCCGGCAGATACTGCCCCAGAAACTGCCGGAAATCGCGCTCGCCGATGAAGCAGATGCCGGTCGAATCCTTCTTGGCGTGGGTCGGCAGCCGCGCATCGCGGGCCATGCGCCGCAGATCGCTCTTGTTGAGGTCGCCAATGGGGAACAGGGTGGCCGACAACTGCTCCTGGCCCAGCTGGTGCAGGAAATAGCTCTGGTCCTTGGAGCGGTCAGCACCGCGCAGCAGCAGCCAGCGCCCGTCGCGCTGCGCCACCCGCGCATAGTGTCCGGTGGCGATGCGTTCGGCGCCGAGCTCCCGCGCGGCATCCAGGAAATGCTTGAATTTCACTTCGCGGTTGCACAGCACGTCAGGATTCGGCGTGCGCCCGGCGGCGTATTCGGCCAGGAAATGTTCGAACACACCCTGCCAGTATTCGCTGGAAAAATCCCGGAAATGGAACGGGATGCCCAGCAGCCCGCAGACCGCCACGGCATCGCGGCGGTCGTCCTCGGCGCGGCATTCACCGCTGCCGTCGTCGGCCCAGTTCTGCATGAACAGCCCGGCGACCGGTTCGCCCTGCTGTACCAGTCGCCAGGCGGCTACCGAAGAATCCACGCCGCCGGATACCCCCACCATGATGCGAGGCGTGCTCATGCGACCTCCCTGACCAGTGAAAGGGGATGACGCTGGCCGCCAAGATAATCGGCAACCACCTGCCACACCAGCGGGCTGCGCCACCGCTCCGGCTGGGCCTGCAGGGCGTCCGGTGCCAGCCATAGGGCGCGCTCGATGCCCGTATCCAGCGGGCGCTGCGGATGATGGCGCACGGGCCGCGCGGCATGGCAGAAGCGCAGGAACGGCGTGCCATCGGGCGCCTGCCACTGGTAGCAGCCGATGAAGCTGGTCAGCTCCACCTCCCAGCCGGTCTCTTCCAGGGTTTCGCGCAGCGCCGCGGCCGCCAGCGTTTCGCCGGGTTCAAGATGTCCTGCGGGCTGGTTCAGCACCAGCGTGCCGTCGATGCGCTCTTCCACCAGCAACAGGCGCCCGTCGTCCACCACCACCGTGGCTACCGTGACATGCGGTGCCCAGCGCTGTGCGGGGCTGTTCTGCGGGGACAGGGTCAACGGCATGCCATCCACGCGGGCACGGCCGCCGACGGCAATGCACCGGCGTTATCGCGCAACAGGGTGGAAAGCAGCGGCGTTCTCATGAAGGTTCCGTGAAACAAGGCGGGGCAGGGAGATTGTGAGGGTGCTGCCCGTCGCCGTCCAATCGTGCGGGGGCTGCCCGTATAATAAAGGGATGCCTCGCGAGACTTCCCACGAATCCCATTCCGATCACGGCGTGCTGCTGGACACCGCACGTCCGGAGGTCGCGCCGCCGCCGTTCTACCAGGTGATGCTGCTCAATGACGACTACACGCCGATGGATTTCGTGGTGGACGTACTGCAGCAGTTCTTCACCCTGGACCTGGACCGGGCCACGCAGGTGATGCTCCATGTGCACACCCGTGGCCGCGGGGTATGTGGCGTGTTTACCCGCGAGGTGGCCGAAACCAAGGTCGCGCAGGTCAACGAATATGCGCGCATGAACCAGCATCCCTTGCTGTGCACGATGGAGAAGGCCTGACAGGCAATCGTGGAGCGGGGCGCCGCCCCGCTGCGCGGTAATGCCTCCGGCATTTGTAGAGCGGGGCTCTGCCCAGCTGCGCGGTGTTCCATCAGCCGGGCAGAGCCCGGCTCTACCCCCGCTGTGCGGTAATGTCTCAGCCGGGCAGAGCCCGGCTCTACGTGAACCTCGCCATGGAACGCATCGTTCCCGTTGCGCGCCCGCGCATCCGTCTGCTTTGCCCCGCGCTACATCCGGCCGTTGTAGGTTATCGTCAGGGTGCGCTGACGGAATGCATGCTTCCGCGCTAACGCCGCATGAACGCGTGGTTCCGCTAGGGTGATGGAAAACGGGATGTCAGGCCGCATATCGTCTCCAACTGCCGCCGGAGTAAAGCATGTTCAGCAAAGACCTCGAACACACCATTGGGCAGTGCTACAAGCAGGCACGGGAAGTGCGGCATGAGTTCATGACCGTCGAGCACCTGCTGCTGGCGCTGCTCGACAATCCGTCCGCCCAGGCGGTGCTGAAGGCCTGCGGTGCCGATGCCGAGCGCCTGCGCCACGAACTGGAACAGGCCATCGAGGCCTCGGTATCGCGCCTGGCCGAAGACGACGGTCGCGACACCCAGCCCACGCTGGGCTTCCAGCGCGTGCTGCAGCGTGCCGTCTACCACGTGCAGTCCTCCGGCAAGAAGGAGGTCACCGGCGCCAACGTGCTGGTGGCGATCTTCGGCGAGAAGGATTCGCACGCCGTCTACTATCTCAACCAGCAGGACGTCACCCGCCTGGACGTGGTCAATTACCTGTCCCATGGCATCGCCAAGCTGGGTGAGGATGGCGAACAGCCATCGTCGGCCGATCCCGAAGGCCGCGCCGAGGGCGGGGAGGGCGAAGGCAAGGGCGACGCTCTGGCCGAATTCGCCAGCAACCTCAACGAGCAGGCCCGCAATGGCCGTATCGATCCGCTGGTGGGCCGTGGCGACGAAATAGAGCGCACCATCCAGGTGCTGTGCCGCCGCCGCAAGAACAATCCGCTGTACGTGGGCGAGGCCGGCGTCGGCAAGACCGCGATCGCCGAAGGCCTGGCCCGCCGCATCGTCGAGGGTTCGGTACCGGAAGTCCTGGCCGACGCGGTGATCTACTCGCTGGACCTCGGCGCGCTGGTGGCCGGTACCAAGTACCGCGGCGACTTCGAAAAGCGCCTGAAGGGCGTGCTGACCGCCATGAAGAAGGTGCCCAACGCGGTGCTGTTCATCGATGAGATCCACACCATCATCGGTGCCGGCTCGGCATCGGGCGGCACCATGGACGCATCCAACCTGATCAAGCCCGCGCTGGCCTCGGGCGAACTGCGCTGCATCGGTTCGACCACGTTCCAGGAATACCGCGGCATCTTCGAAAAGGATCGCGCACTGGCGCGCCGCTTCCAGAAGATCGACATCGTGGAGCCGACCGTCGGCGAAACCTACGAGATCCTGCAGGGCCTGAAGGGTAAGTATGAAGCGCACCACGGCGTGACCTACGCCGACGATGCACTGCAGGCGGCGGTCGACCTGTCGGTGAAGCACATCGGCGACCGTCTGCTCCCGGACAAGGCCATCGACGTGATGGACGAAGCCGGAGCGCGGCAGCGTCTGTTGACGCCGGAAAGCCGCAAGAGCCACATCGACGTGGAGGAAATCGAGACCATCGTGGCCAAGATGGCGCGGATTCCGGCCAAGCAGGTGTCCAGTTCCGACAAGGAAGTCCTGGAACACCTGGAGCGCAATCTGAAAATGGTGATCTTCGGCCAGGACCCGGCCATCGACACGCTGACGTCGGCGATCAAGCTGGCCCGCTCCGGGCTGGGCAACCCCGACAAGCCGATCGGCAATTTCCTGTTCGCCGGCCCCACCGGCGTGGGCAAGACCGAGGTGACCAAGCAGCTGGCGATGCAGCTGGGCATCGAACTGGTGCGTTTCGACATGAGCGAATAC
>JAFAFF010000169.1 GCA_023423605.1 Pseudomonadota bacterium | reverse complement strand
CCGCGAAGCGGATGCCGCTGGCAATGAAACACATGGACATGAAACGTTTCCCGCATGAATGGTGAGCGAAAAACGCCGCAAGGCAAACAGGCGGGCGCGGAGCTGCAAGGCCCCGTGGCACCGTCTTCTTTCATCCGGACTATGACCGTCGGCTCCGGCATCGCACCGGATCTGCTGACCTTCCACGCGTGGCGGGAAGCGCTCGCGGGCTCGCGCCCTGGAGCGCTTACCGCCGGTGGGGAATCGCACCCCGCCCTGAAGACGTTTATGTACCGGTCGAACCGGCGTGCATAGTGTAACAGGGACAGCCCGGGCCTCGCCTTTTGTGAAATATTCATTAAACTTCCGGCCGTGCGCGACACCGATGTCGCCCCCGGGTGGCCAGGCTGGCTGCCTGCAATGGACCGCAACCGCAAGGAAACCTCATGCGCAAGATGCTTCTCGCCGCTACCCTGCTGGCCCTGTCCCCGCTGCCGGCGCTGGCCGCCGATGGCCTGTCCTACACCTACGCCGAAGCCGGCTGGACCCAGGTGAAGGTCAATGACGATTATCTGGGCGATCCCAAGGCCGATGGCGGCTATATCCGCGGTTCGATCGCCATCGCTCCGCAGGTGCACCTGTTCGGTGCATGGTCGCAGGTGTCCAAGAGCTATCGCGATGGCGATGCGAGCCTGAAGCTGGAACTGGACCAGCCGGAGCTGGGCATCGGCTACCACATGCCGATGAGCGACCGGGTGGACTTCACCGCCGACATCGCCTGGACGCGGCAGAACGCCGAAGCGACCCTGAAGGAACCGGGCTACGCAACGTGGCGCGAAAAGGACCACTTCAATGCCGCGCGCGGCACCCTGGGCGTACGCGGCAAGCCCTCGCCGCGCACCGAAGCCTGGGTGAAGGCCGGTTACCTGGATGGCAGCGACATGGATGGAACCTGGGTGGGCAACGTGGGTGGCCAGATCAACTTCAGCCCCATGTGGGGCCTGGTGGGCGAGGTGCAGGTCATCGAGGACGTGACGCAGTATTCCGTGGGCATCCGCGCCAGTTTCTGACCCGCGACCGTCTCGGCGATCGGGTTCCGCAGCGGCTCCCTTTGGGGAGCCGTTTCGCGTTGCGTCCCTGCTCCGTCGCAGGATCCCCGGTCCGGCGCTGCGCCACCAGCGCATCACTGCATGGCCTTACGCCTGGTGTTGTCGGCCAACTCCCCGCGACGCAGCCATATTCCGGTCCGGATCCACGACGAACGTCAGCGTGTGACGTGAATGTCGCGACTGGTCAACGTCGTCAGCGCGCGGCCCCGGAAACCCCCTACCCTGCACGCCCCGCAGCGGTGATGCACTGTCCTCCCGACACGAGGACGCATCATGTATTCAATGCCCATCGCCATTCTGGCGCTCTTCATCACCACGAGCGCGTCTGCTGCGGCGCCCCAGGCACAGAAGCAGCATTTCGTTTTCATCTCCGACACCCAGTATCCGTGGACGGAACACTCCGACAATGGCACCAGCGAAAGTGAAGAGGCCAAGCGCCGGCGCTCCAGCCAGTTCATCACCGAGCAGGCGCAAGCAACCCAGGAGTACCGTGCGGCCATGGGGGGAATGGACGCGGTCCCTCTGATACTCAACGGCGACATCACCGCATTCGGGCATGGGTGGCAGCGCGACTTCATGTACGGCCGCCCCTTCCAGCTGTACGGGCGCAACTTCCTGCCCGGGCTTGGCAACCATGATTACGGCAACAACGTGAACAAGTGCGCCAACAACGGTTGTGCCCGCGACATGTACAACGACATGCGCGGGTGGGCCAACGCCTTCGTGGGACGTCGCGACTTCGATTACAGCAGCTACCGGGAGCGCAGCAGCAGCGCCGTCATTCATCATGGAAGCCTTTCATACAGCGTCATCCGGGGTGACGTTCTGCTGGTCCAGCTCCAGAACGAGCCCACCTATTCCACGCGCTTCGTCAGCAACGGCGGTGACTTCACGGCGCAGATCTCCTCATCCCTTGAGTTTCTTCGTCGTCAGCTGCAGTGGGCGCGTGCGGCGGGCAAGGACGTGATCCTCAGCATGCACAAGCCGCCTTACAGCAATTGGCAGGTCAATCAGGATCCGGTGTTCGTCCAGTTGCTGAAGGACAACAAGGATCTCATCCTGGCAATCTTCGCCGGACATCTGCATCGCCAGAAGGGCCTTGTGAAACGCGTGGAAGGCATTCCCGTCTACCTCAGCGGAGCCGCCCATTACGCGACATGGCTGACCGCCACCTATGACAGCACCAAGCGATCGCTGGACGTCCAGCTGGTGGAGCGCAATGCGTGGAACACACCCCGGCACGTGGGCACCTCCACTGCAACCGCCTCGAGGTCCACGCAGGCGCTTCCGGCAGAGCCGCAGTTCACCAATCAAGGCTGGGGCACCTGGGGCCGGATCGCGATGTGCCCCACAGGGCAGTTCATCACCACCCTGCGCGTGAAAGGAGAAACGGCGCAGGACGGGGGCGATGACACGGCACTCAATGCCGTGCGCTTCCTGTGCGCGGTGCCGGGGCAGACGGGTGCTGCGGAACTGAAGAGCAAGGAGGGCACGTGGGGAACCTGGGACACGCCACAGACCTGCCCCGGCAATCGACCCGCCGTCGGCTTCAGCCTGCGCATCGAGCCCTTGCTGGGATCTGGAGACGACACCGCGATGGGCAACCTGAGACTCAAATGCGCCGATGGCAGCATGCTGACGGGCAATCCGCCCGCCGCGTGGGGTCAATGGGGGAAGCTGTACGAATGTCCTGCCGGCAAGGCCCTGATCGGGTTCACCAGCAAGGTGGAGGACAAGCAGGGTGATGGCGGAGACGACACCGCGCTGAACCGCATCCAGATGTTCTGCGGCTCGTCAGGCTGACGCCAAGGAGTCCTGGGCGCGTGGACGGAGCAGCAGGCGCAGGTCTTCGCCGACCTGCACCTGGCTGATCACGCGCATGCGGCGCTGGTCATCCATCGCGCCGATGCCCAGCCCGGAAAACAGCGGCAGTCCCTGTTCCCCGAGCAGCGTCGGCGCCTGGTAAAGCAGCAGTTCATCCACCCAGCCGCCGGCGAGCAGCGCGCCGCACAAGGTGGCACCGGCCTCGGTATGCACCTCGTTGATGCCGCGCCCGGCCAGCAGGCCGAGCACCTGCGCGAGATCCAGCCGCCCCCCCTGGCACGCTGCACCAAGGTATTCCACGTCCCCGCCGACGGACGGAGCCAGGGTTTCGTCATGGACATACAGCGTGGGTGCATCGCCGTCGCGGACCCGCGTGCGATGCAGCGAACGCAGCCGGCCATCCAGGACCACCCGCAATGGCGGCAGGAAATCGACATCCGCCAACCTCACGGTGAGCAGCGGATCATCGGCCAGGACCGTAGAAGCCCCGGTCAGGATCGCGCCGGCCCGTGCCCGCCAGTGCTGCACGTCTTCACGCGCGGCGGCACCGGTGATCCATTTGGACGTGCCGTCGGCCATGCCGGTACGGCCATCCAGGCTCGCTGCAAGCTTGATGCGCACCCACGGCCTGCCGCGCTCCACGCGCGAAAGGAAACCACGATTGAGCTCGCGCGCCTCGGCACCCATCAGTCCTTCGGCCACATCGATGCCAGCACGACGCAGCAGATCGAAACCTCCGCCATCCACCTGCGGGAACGGGTCGTGCATCGCGGCCACCACACGCGCCACTCCCGCATCGATCAGCGCCAACGCGCAGGGCGGCGTGCGGCCATGATGGGCACAGGGCTCAAGCGTTACGTAGGCGGTGGCGCCCCGGGCCGATTCACCGGCCTGGCGCAATGCGAAGACTTCCGCATGCGGCCCTCCGGCGCGCTGGTGCCAGCCTGCGCCGACCACCTGGTCGCCGTGGGCGATCACGCAGCCGACCATCGGGTTGGGACGGGTGGTATAGCGGCCGCGCGCGGCAAGCCGCAGCGCATTGGCCATATGCAGATGATCGACGGCGTCGAAACCGTTCATGGCAACATCCTGCCGCAGGAACGCCGCGCGGGCACCTCAGCCTTTCTTCTTCTTGGTCAGGGCGATCACATCGCCCAGCAATTGCAGCTGTTCGGTACTGGCCGGCAGATCACGTTCCAGCTTTTCGATCTCCTCGCGGAAATCGGCCACGTCCTCGAAGCTGCGGTAGACCGACGCGAACCTTACGTAGCCGACATGATCGAGCTTGCGCAGTTCATTCATCACATGCTCGCCGACCTTGATCGACGGCACCTCGCGTTCGCCACTGGTCCGCAACTGGTGGACCACGGCACGCACGGCCGATTCGATCTTTTCTTCCGGTACCGGACGCTTCTGCAGGGCACGGTCGAAACCGGAACGGACCTTGCGTACGTCGAATGCTTCACGGCTGCCATCGCTCTTGATGATCGCCGGCAGCTTCAGTTCAATGGTTTCCAGGGTACTGAAACGCTCGCCACAGGCTTCGCATCCACGTCGACGACGGATCGTCGCACCGTCTTCGGAGACGCGCGAATCGATCACACGGGTGTCGGCATGTTGGCAGAACGGACAGTGCATGGAACGCCTTGCTGCTGGAGGACACCGCACGATGGACAGGGCGGCGACGCCACGGTAACGGAGAAGACCGGCACCGGCAAACAGATACCGCTTGCCGGCTGGGGGCGTCGCGGCAATCCACGACGCCCGCGCCAATCCCCTGGAATCAGCCGTAGACCGGGTACTTGCGGCACTGCGCGCTGACCGCTTCGCGGACGCGGGCAATGACCGCTTCGTCGGACGGCGCATCCAGTACATCGGCGATCCAGTTGGCCAGGTCCACGCAGTCCTGCTCCAGGTAGCCGCGGGTGGTCACCGCCGGAGTACCCAGGCGCAGGCCGGAGGTCACGAACGGCGAGCGCGGATCGTTGGGCACCGAGTTCTTGTTGACGGTGATGTGGGCCTTGCCCAGGGCCGCTTCCGCATCCTTGCCGGACACGTCCTTGCCGATCATGTCCACCAGCATCAGGTGGTTTTCGGTACCGCCGGACACGATCCGGTAGCCGCGTGCGACCAGGGTCTTCGCCATGGCCTGGGCATTCCTGACCACCTGTTGCTGGTAGCTCCTGAATTCCGGCTCCAGCGCTTCCTTGAACGCCACCGCCTTGGCTGCGATGACGTGCATCAGCGGACCGCCCTGGATGCCGGGGAAGACGATGGACTGCAGCTTCTTGACCAGGTCCTCGTCCGCGCCCTTGGCCAGGATGATGCCGCCGCGCGGGCCGCGCAGGGTCTTGTGGGTGGTCGAGGTGACCACATGGGCATGCTCGATCGGGCTGGGGTAGACACCGGCCGCCACCAGGCCGGCCACGTGGGCCATGTCCACGAACAGCCACGCGCCGACCTTGTCGGCGATGGCGCGGAAGCGGGCCCAGTCCACCACCTGCGAATAGGCCGAAAAACCGGCGACGACCATCTTCGGCTTGTGCTCCAGGGCCAGCCGCTCGACTTCGTCGTAATCGATCAGGCCCTGCTCGTTCACGCCGTACTGCACGGCATTGAACAGTTTGCCCGATGCATTCACCTTCGCACCGTGGGTGAGGTGTCCACCATGCGCCAGGCTCATGCCCAGGATGGTGTCGCCCGGCTGCAGCAGTGCGAAGTACACCGCCTGGTTGGCCTGCGAACCACTGTGCGGCTGCACGTTGGCGTAGTCCGCACCGAACAGCTGCTTCAGGCGGTCGATGGCCAACTGCTCGGCGACGTCCACATACTCGCAGCCACCGTAGTAGCGCTTGCCCGGATAGCCTTCGGCGTACTTGTTGGTCAACTGGCTGCCCTGCGCTTCCATGACGCGCGGGCTGGCGTAGTTCTCGCTGGCGATCAGCTCGACATGGTCCTCCTGGCGCTGGGCTTCATCGGCAATGGCCTTGGCCAGGTCAGGGTCGTAGGTTTCGATGCGGGCGTCACGCGGGAACATCGGTGTCTCCGGGCAGGCAGGGAAAGGAACAGCAGGACAACGATTGTAGTGCCTGCACCCGGAGAGGGGCCAACAGGCCCCTCGCGGGGCCCGTGGCCTGGCCAGCAACGCCCGGTTGACGCCTGCCCGGAAGTGGCGCGCAATCGGCGCCAGCGGCCAGCGGCCTCAGCGGCCGTTGATCACGAAGTCGGCGAGGATGCCGGTGGCGATGGCCACCAGCAGCAGGTTGCCGCGGTCATCGCGGATCCAGCGGTGACCACGCGGGGGCTGGCGCACGTGGTAGCGGTGGTAGTCGTTCACCACGTAGACCGGTCCGGAGTAATAGTTCCGGTAGGGCGCCCCCACCCGCCAGCCATAGGACTGGCGTGGCGGCGGTGCCGGGCGATAGACAACACGCGGTGGTGGTGCCGGCCGATAGACAACCCGCGGCGGTGGCGCGGAGCGATAGTAGCGATGATCGCGGTAATCGCCACGCGGATCGTGGCGACGCTCCACGCGCCGGTCGTTTCGGTGATCGTTGCGATGATCGCGGCGGTCGTCGCGCCACTCGCGGCGGTCACGATGGCGATCATTGTCCGCAAAGGCCGGGGCGACTGCGCCCAATGCGAGCACGGAGACCATGGCACCGGCCAGGATTCGATTGATGTGCATGCGTGACCTCGGCTTCGTGACGGTTGCAAGCCATATTGCCCATCACATCTGAACCATTTCCGGCTGGAAACGGTTTCCGTCGTCGCGATACGCCCGTCCATTCAGGTTTCGGCAAGACGATCATGGACCTTTGGTCGGCGACCAGCTGGCAAGCAACTGCACGGCCGGGCCGCTGCCTTCAACCGATACGTAATAAAGGCCAGGGTCCAGAGCGGGCAACGTGCAACGGCGCCATGCGTCTCCTGCATCCTCGCAGACCGCCGCCGGAAAACCTCCGTTACCAAGCGGTCCCTTGACTACCAGCCTGGCATTGGCATCGCGGCCCCACGTCCGCAGGTCGACATCGGAGGCCTTCGTGAGACGCATCTCAAGGGTTTCCGAAAAGGCATCGCTGCCCCGGCGGCGGGCGAACACGGGCACGGGCTGTCCGGACTTGAGTTGCGGACGCGTCGGCAGCAGCGACAGATCCGCGCGCATGTCCTGTGCGCCACCACGGAGGCTGATCCGTACGCGGCGGCTGGCTGCGCTGGCCGGTATCCCGACCAGCCCTCCGGTCTGCGCAAGGCCATCGAGGGCGATGTCCCGCAACGGCTGGCCGTCGACCGTGGACATCGACAGGGTGCCGGACAGCACGCTGCCGGAAGCCACGGCGGACAGCTCCCACGCCAGCCATTTTTCCGTCCGCGGAACCTCCACATCGAATTCCCGCAGCGTGGCCGCGGCAACTGCCAGATCGTGTATCCGCACGTTGACCGGCAGCAGGGGCGGCACGGGTGCCGCGGCAACGATGGGCGACAGCAGCAGAAGCGGCAACAGCAGTGCGACGGGCTTCATGGCAGGACTCCTTGGCAGGTCTGGAATTCCATGCTGCGCCCGGTTCCGGCCGTCCGCCGTCGGCCAACGCTGCGGCACTTCCCGGGCAATACGGCGGTGGTGCTGTAGGCCTTCTCCGGCCAGCTGAACCCATTCCGGACTGCCATGGAAGTGACCCGGATGATCGGCGATAATGTGAAGTCAAGCGCGCGGGTCCATCCGTCCGCGCCTGCCCGTATCTACTCGATTTCCGCCGGCCAGCCTCCTGGACACCGGTGGCTCGTCCATCTGGGAGACTTCATGTCCTCGCAATACATCTACACCATGAACCGCGTGTCCAAGGTGGTCCCGCCGAAGCGGCAGATCATCAAGGACATTTCGCTGTCGTTTTTCCCCGGTGCGAAGATCGGCCTGCTGGGCCTGAACGGCGCCGGCAAGTCCACCGTGCTGAAGATCATGGCCGGCGTGGACACCGATTTCGAAGGCGAGGCACGCCCGCAGGCCGGCATCAAGGTCGGCTACCTGGCGCAGGAACCGGAGCTGGACCCGACCAAGACCGTGCGTGAAGCGGTCGAGGAAGGTGTGGGCGAAGTGCTGCAGGCGCAGGCCGCGCTGGAAGCGGTGTATGCCGCCTATGCCGAGGAAGGCGCCGACTTCGACGCGCTGGCCAAGGAACAGGAGCGCCTGGAGGCGATTCTGGCCGCTGGCG
>JAFAFF010000125.1 GCA_023423605.1 Pseudomonadota bacterium | reverse complement strand
GCGCCGACCCGGTTATTCCGGTGCAGGTGGCCGAACACAGCATGCAGGTGCTGAAGGAGCTGGGCTTCCACCTGGAATGGCACCGCTACCCGATGGCGCACCAGGTCCGGCACGATGGGCGCGAAATCATGGCCATTGGCACCCAGGCCGTGCAGCCAGATGATCGACCACTGCGGCGATGCGCCGGTTTCCTGTTCCACCGTCTGCAGCATGATGCGGTTCCTTCAAGGACAGCCCGCATTATGCCGTGACCGGCAGCCGCACCGGCCCCCGGATGCCCGCAGAAAAAAGGGGACGGAGGCAGTTAATTGGAATTAACCGCCTCCGTCCCCCTTTTTTCAGGGGCGTGGCCGGGACAGCGCTGCCTGGCGCAGTTCCGCGGCGCGCACCAGCACCTGCGGCGGGTCGCGCTCCTCGGGGATGTCGAGCAGCCGCAGCCGGTGCAGCCAGCGGCCCGGCCCACGCGAGGACGTCAGCGCCACCACCGGGATGGACAGCACCATGCCGACCACCACCGGAGACATCCAGGCCGCCAGGGCCGGCGATACCATCCACGCCAGCACCCCCATGAAGGCACCGAACACGCTCAGCCCACCGTAGGCACGCACCAGCGCCAGCCAGTCCACGCCGCCATCGTCGCGCTGCTGCGCGTCCCAGCCGGAATCCTTGCCGGCCAGCACTTCGGCCACGCCGCGCGACTGCACGTACATCACCACCGGCGCCATCAGCGCCGCCAGCAGGGTTTCCAGCAGCATCGCCACGAACATGCGCAACGCGCCGCCGCAACCACGGCGATCCACCGGTTCCAGCAGCGTGGCCAGATAACCCAGGAACTTCGGCGTCAACAGCACCGCCATGGTGATGGCGAACAGGCGCACCACCTGGATTTCGTCCTGCGTGCGCCAGTACACGCTGGGCGACAGGTGCAGCACACCGTTCAGATCGATGCCTTCCTGGAACAGTGGAATGGCAATGCCTATCAGCATCAGCATCGCCCACATCGGCGCGGTGAAGTAGTGTCCGATGCCGATCAGCATGTGCACGCGGCTTATCCAGTGCAGGCCCTTGCTGCCGACGATCTTGCCGTGCTGCAGGTTGCCCTGGCACCAGCGGCGGTCACGCACCATCATGTCGGTCAACGTTGGCGGACCTTCCTCGTAGCTGCCCTTCAGGTACGGCACCATGTGCGCGGCCCAGCCGCCACGCCGCATCAGTGCCGCTTCGACGAAATCGTGGCTCAGCACATGGCCGCCGAACGGCTCGCGGCCCGGCAGCGCCGGCAGCCCTGCATGATCGGCAAAGGCAACGGTGCGGATGATCGCGTTGTGGCCCCAGTAATTGCTTTCCGCGCCGTGCCACCAGGACACGCCACGGGCGATCACCGGACCATAGACCCGGCCACCGAACTGCTGCATGCGCGAGAACAGGGTACGCCCGCCGACCACCACCGGCAGGGTCTGGATCAGGCCCACATCCGGGTTGTTTTCCATGCCCGCGGCCAGCCGCACGATGGTGTCGCCGGTCATCAGGCTGTCCGCGTCCAGGATCAGCATCTGCGGATACCCCCCGCCGAAAAGCCGTACCCAGTCGGCGATGTTGCCGGCCTTGCGTCCACTGTTGTCGGCCCGGCGACGATAGAACAGCCGTGCCTCCGGACCCAATGCGGCACGCAGTTCGGCGAAGGCCTGTTCCTCGGCGTGGCCGATATCCTCGCGCTGGGTGTCGCTGAGCACGAAGAAATCGAAGTTGTCGATCTGCCCGGTTGCCGCGACCGATTCGTGGATGGCCTGCAGGCCGGCCAGCAGCCGGCGTGGATCTTCGTTGTAGGTCGGCATCAGCAGCGCGGTGCGGGTATGCAACTGCGGAAGCGGCTGGTCGGGATCGATGCCCAGGCGGTAGCCACGGTCGAACACAGCGGTAAGGAAACCGGCCACCGCACTGGCGAAGGCCAGTGCGATCCAGCCGAACAGGCCCACGAACAGCACCAGCAGGCACGCTTCCAGCACGCTGACGCCATTGGGCGAAAGCACCCGCCACATCATCACCGTGGCCACGCAGGTCATCAATGCGGTGCCGCCGAACAGATAGGCGCGACGCAGTCCGATCATGCGTGGCGATGTACGGTGCCGCGGCACCTCCAGGGCACCCCGGTGCAGCTGCTGTTCCGGCATCTCCAGCGGGGAGCCACCCGGCAACGTCGCCAGGCCTGCGTCGAGCCTGGCGTCGGCAGTGGTCTGGCTCATGCGATTACCTCGAATCCACGGCAGAAGCTGTCCACGCACGCATCATGCACATGCCGGCAGCCATCATCATCATGCGTATCGCCCCTTGCCCCCCATGCAGGGCGGCCGCTTTCCGGTGTCTTTCTTTGCAGGAACGCACGTACGCTCACCCGGTAGATTCAAAAATGCGCCCCAGTCTAGGCCGCAACATGTAAGTCGAGTGCGAAAGCAGCACGCGTCGCCGCCCCCCATTCAGCATACGTTGACCGAGGTGCGGCGTACAGGAAATGGGCCCGGCGACGACACCGTGCAGGCTGCGGGAGACCGCGAACCGGAAGGTTTATTCCTGCGGAACCGGCTCATGGCCGGCCAGGCTGGCGCTGGCGGCATGGCGGGCGCGGTCCATCGCCACCAGCAGTTGCTGGCGGGCAAGCAGTTGCTGCGCCTGTTGCACTTCCGGGGTGGGCAGCACCACCGGACCGGGTGTGTTTTCCAATGAAGCGGACTTGCTCATGCAGCCTCCGTTGACGATCCTCCCAGCCCCGAACCAGCGGCTCCCCTTGGCGGGAGGACTGCGCACCCTACCGTAAAATCGTGTCCCGCGCGTGGCGGGATGCGGCAGGCAGGGGTTTGTCATGGCTGGCAGGGGCATGTCGTGACGACCAACGGTCGTCACCCACCGGGGTCGGTACCCATCGGGGGCGGTGTCTACCGGGTCGTCACCCACCGGGGGCGTCACTCACCGGGGGCGTCACTCACCGGGATTGCCTGGCCCACCGCGATGACGGCAGCTAGCGGAAATCGCGCGAGGGCGCGCTCAGGCCCTGCAGCAGATGGCTGTAATCACGCAGGTCGCCGGCAATCAGGTGCTGTACGCCATCCACGCATTCCCAGCGCCCGCGTACCCCCAGCAACCGCGATCCGAGCAGGGCCTTGCGCCGACGCAGCGCAAGATGCGACCAGACCACGACGTTGACCATGCCGTATTCGTCTTCCAGCGTGACGAAGATGGTGCCGTGGGCGGTCCCCGGTCGCTGCCGCTGGGTGACCAGGCCGATGGTGTGCACGCCCCGCCCATGCGGCAACCCACGCAGCTGGCGCGAATCCAGCGCGCGCTCGCGCTGCAGCTGTGGCCGCAGCAGCGCCAGGGGATGAGGCCCCAGGGTGAGGCCACTCATGCGATAATCGGACAGCATTTCTTCGGCCGCAACGGGCGCTGGCAGCACCACGGCGTCCTCGGCCGGGCTGCCGGGCAACAACGGAACCGCCTGCTCGATGCCGGCCACCGCCCAGCGCGCGGCATTGCGGTTGCCGGCCAGCGCCGACAGCGCGCCGCCATCGGCAAGTGCCTGCCGGACCTTGCCCTCCAGTCGCGCGCGTCGGCACAGGTCGGCGACATCGCTGAAGGGGCGCTGCGCCCGCGCGGCCACGATCGCGCGCGCCGCCGTTTCGCTGCAGCCCGCCAGTTGCCGCAGTCCCAGGCGGATGGCTGGCTGCGTATCGGCATTGCCACCTTCCAGCGTGTTGTCCCAGTCGCTGATGCAGACATCCACCGGCAACACGTCCACGCCTGCGCGCTCGCGGCTACCGCGTCGTGCGTCCTGCACGATCTGGCTGGCCGAATAGAAGCCCATCGGTTGGGCGTTGAGCAGGGCGCAGGCGAATGCGGCAGGCTCATGCCGCTTCAGGTAGCAGCTGATATAGACCAGTTTGGCGAAGGATGCCGCATGACTCTGCGGGAAGCCGTAGGCACCGAAACCCTTGATCTGTTCGAAGATCTGTTCGATGAACTCATCCGCATAACCCTTGCCCTTCATCTTTTCGCGGATACGTTCGCGATGGCTGTCCATATCCCCCCCGCTGCGCCAGGCCGCCATCGAACGCCGCAACTGATCGGCCTCGTCCGGCGTGTACCCCGCATGCATCACCAGCTCCATCACCTGTTCCTGGAACAGCGGAATGCCCAGCGTATTTCCAAGAATTCCTTCGATGCCTTCGGAGGGATAGGTGACCGGCTCCTGGCCCTGCCGGCGGCGCAGGAACGGATGCACCATACCGCCCTGGATCGGCCCGGGCCGCACGATCGCCACCTGGATCACCAGATCGTAGAAACGCTTCGGTTTCAGCCGCGGCAGCATCGTCATCTGCGCGCGCGATTCAATCTGGAACACACCCACCGTATCGGCGAGCTGGATCATCGCGAACGTATCCCTGTCGTCGGTCGGCAAGCGCGCGATATCGATGCGATGACCGCGATGCCGCTCCACCAGCTCGATCGCCTTGCGGATGCAGGTCAGCATGCCCAGGGCCAGGCAATCGACCTTGAGCATCCGCATGGTTTCCAGATCGTCCTTGTCCCACTGGATGATGGTGCGGTCGTCCATGGCGGCGTTTTCCACCGGCACCACCGTGCTCAACGGCGCGCCGTTGATGACGAAACCGCCTACGTGCTGCGACAGGTGCCGTGGATGGCCACGCAGCTGTCCGCTTACCTCCAGCACCTGCCGCAGCAACGGATTGCCGGCGTCGAATCCGGCCTCGGCCAGGCGCTGCTCCATCGGTGTTTCACCGTTCCCCCAGCCATGGCATTCGGCCAGCAACGCGACCTGGTCCGGCGGCAGCCCGAAGGCCTTGCCGACATCGCGCACCGCGCTCTTGCCTCGATAACGGATCACCGTGGCCGCCAGCGCCGCGCGTTCGCGTCCATATTTCCCGTACACGTACTGCAGCACTTCCTCACGCCGCTCGTGCTCGAAATCCACGTCGATGTCGGGTGGCTCGTTGCGTTGTTCGGACAGGAAGCGCGCCATCAGCAGGCGACTCTCGGCCGGGTTGACCACCGTGATTCCCAGCGCGAAGCACACCGCCGAATTGGCCGATGAACCACGCCCCTGGCAGAGGATGCCGCGCGATTTCGCGAAACGCACGATGTCTTCCACGGTAAGGAAGAAGGCCTCGTATTCCAGCTTCGCGATCAGCGCCAGTTCCTCATCGATCCGTCTGGCCACGTCTTCGGGCGTGCCCTCCGGCCAGTGCTCGCGCATGCCACGCAGGGTGAGCTCACGCAGCCAGCTGCTGGGCGTATGGCCGCCAGGCACCAGTTCGGCCGGGTAGTGGTACTGCACCTGTTCCATGCGGAAATGGCAGCGCCGCGCCAGCTGCACCGCGTTCCGTAGCAGCACCGGCGGATGGATATTGCCCAGCGCGCGTCGGCTGCGCAGGTGGCGCTCGCCATTGCGGAACAGGTGCGCCCCGCATTCGGCCAGGGGCAGGCCATGGCGGATGGCGGTCATGGTGTCCTGCAGGATGCGGCGGCGACGCACGTCCATGTGAACGTCGCCACAGGCCAGTGCATCAATTCCCAATTGCCTGGACAGTTCCAGCAACTGCGCCAGCCAGGCCGCATCGTCCTGTTCCCGGTGCAGGTGCACCGCCAGCCATGTACGTCGCGGAAACACCTGCTGCATCCAGTGCGCCTGCGCAGCATCCGGCTGCGGGCCGGGCACCCACAGGGCGAACAGACCCGACGCTTCACCATCGGCAGTGTCCAGCACGCGCTCCACATCCTGTCGCGACAGCCGGTACCGGCCCTTCTGCGCAGCACGGCGACCGCTGGTGATCAGTTCGCACAGGTGTACGTAACCGGCATGGGTTTCCACCAGCAACACCAGTTTCAGGCCGCATTCCAGCGTGAACTCGCTGCCGACGATCAACGCCAGGCCGGTCGCGCGCGAGGCTTCCAGTGCACGCACGATGCCGGCCAGCGAACACTCATCGGTGATCGCCAGTGCTTCATAACCGCATTGCTGTGCACGCGCGAACAGCGCCTCGGCGCTGGCGGCACCGCGCAGGAATGAAAAATCGGACAGGCAATGCAGCTCGGCATAGGCGGGCAGATCCTGTTCGTCCACCACGTCATCGTTGGCGGCCGCCAACCGCTGCGCGGTTTCCCAGGCACGTGGCATGCGCCCACCGGGCGACTCGATGCGTGATTCTTCGCAGCTCATGCGAACCATCCATGCAGCATCCAGTCGCCCTGCCGGCCCGGGGCCGCGAACGCCCAGGCATGCTGCCCATGGCGGGTTTCCAGCACGTAGTAATCGCGACGCGCGTCCTGGCCATCCCACCAGCCGCTTTCCAGGCGCTCCGGCCCGGACACGATGCGTGCGCGTGGATCACGCAGGGGAACGGGCGCCGGCAGCAGCCAGGCGGGGCGCGGCGGGCGCCGGGGGGCCTTGGGAATCGCCACGCCATCAGCTTCCACGCGCAGCCAGGCACGTTCCGGACGTGGATCGCCCGCCGGTGCCACGCGGTAGACCGATGCATCGCCCAGCCGCGCGCGCAACCGTTCGCGCAGTTGCGGCCATGGCAACTGCTGCTGGTTGCGGATATCGAACAGATCGCGACTGGCAGGCACGAAGGCCGGTAGTTCACGGGCCAGCAGGCGCACGGCCACCACGGGCTGGTCGATGCTCGTGCGCTCCAGGCGGTTGCGGGTGAGTTCGAACAGCAATGCCGCATCGCGTTCGGCGGCCAGCAGCCCTACGTCCACGTTGGTATGGCCCTGCTCATGTTCCAGCCGCAGCACGAAGCGCTGCACGCCGCCGTCGCGGATGCTCAGGCAGGTGCACAGGTCGCCGATGAGCCGGCGCAGCGGGAACAGCAGCGCCATGTGGTTTTCCACTTCGTACCCCAGTTCCACGCGGGAATCGAAGTGGTCCGGCGGCGCATACCAGGCCAACGGCTCATCCACATCACCATACAGACGGTCCAGGTGCTCCAGTAGGGGCAGGCCGAAGCGTCGGCGCAGGCCGTCGCGCGGCAGTGCACGCAGCGCGCGCAGGTCGGCGATGCCCATCTGCCACAGCCGCTGCCCGGTGTCGTCCGGCAGCCGGGCACGGCGCACCGGCACGCGGTCCAGCAGGTCATGCAGGGCCGGCAGTTCATCCACCGCCATGCCATCGCGCAGCCCTGCCAGCACCATGGCTGCACGCGGTGTCGGTGCCAGTGCGATGCGATGCTGGAAACCCAGCGACTGCAGTTCTTCGCGCAGGCGCGCCTGCAGCACTGTCCACGGCCCCAGCAGGCGGAAGCTGGCGCGCACTTCCAGCAGGATGCAACGCGGCCACTGCGCGCTGACCAGCGAGCTGTGGCGGTAGGCCCAGCCCGCCAGGAAACGCTGCCAGCGCGGCTCGGCCTGCGCATCGTGTTCCACCTTCTGGAAATCCGGCAGCAGGGCCAGTGCCGCGGTCAGGCGCATGCCCGCCTGCAACCCGGCAGCGGCGGCGGCCGCATTCACCGCATGCAGGGTGCGCAGCTGCGCCGGGCCACCGACCAGCGCCAGCGGCGTGTCCGGATCAGGATGACGGCGAAGGACGGCATCCAGCGCCAGCTGCGGCAGTGCGACACAGGCCCAGAGCATCGGCGCGCCTCACCCGGCCCTCATCGCAAAGAGCTGCGCCGGTGCGGGACCACCGCGGCACTTGCGTACCTGCCACTGGGTGCAATCCCCCTGCCGTATCGCTTCCAGGCGCAGCGCGGCAGGCGAAGGGTTGCCCGCGTGCCGCCGCTCGCGCACGGCAAAGCCCAGGCAGTGCCCGCTGTCGGCAGCCACCTGCAGGCGGCGCAATGCCTGTGCATCGGCCTGCCGGGGCCAGCCCAGCACGGCCGCGCAGGCACCACTGCGCAGGCACTGTTCAAACGCCCACAATGCATCACGAGGCGAGGCATCGATGAACTGCAGCTGCTCCAATGCCACGCCTGCCGCCTGCCAGGCCGGCGCATACGGAATATAGGGTGGCGCGATCACCGCCACGGCGGCACCGGAGCGGCTGAGGCGCGCCAGCGTGGGCAGCAGCAACTGCAGTTCACCTGTTCCATCCACCGGCAGAAGCAGTTCGGTCAGCGCCCGACGCGGCCACCCGCCCTGGGGCAGCAGCGCATCCAGCGCGGCATGCCCGGTGGGCTCGCCGGCCACGCCCGATGCGCTGCCACGTCCGGCATGCCACAGGGTCTGGCTGGCCAACAGCTGCTGCAGGTCCGGCGCGACGTTCATCTCAACCCTGCCGCACCAGGCCGCAGTACACGCCTTCCACGGCGAAATCCTGTCCGGGAGCGATCTCGATCGGCGCATGCGCCGGATTGCGTGGCAGCAGGCGCAGGCTGCCGGCAGTCTGCTGCAAGCGCTTGATGGTCAGTTCACCATCGATGCGCGCCACCACCGTCTGCCCGTCGCGTGCGCTGGATGTGCGGTGCACGCCGACCAGGTCACCATCGAGGATGCCATCGTCGATCATCGAATCGCCCTGCACTTTCAGCAGGTAGTCCGGCCGCGGCGAAAACATCCGGCGGTCCAGCCACAGCTGCTGGTCCAGGCCGATATCCGCGCCGATGGGCTGGCCGGCCGCTACCCGTCCCAGCACCGCCAGCGGCAGCAGTTCGGCCGTGCCGCCCGGCAGCCGCAGGCCGCGCTTGCGGCCCGCCGCCTGCTCCAGCAAACCGGCATCCAGCAAGGCCTGCACATGTTTCTGCGCGGCATTGCGCGAAGCAAAACCGAAGGCATTGGCGATGTCGGCCAAGCTGGGCGACTGGCCTGAAGCAAGCGCCTGTCGCACCCAGGCCAGCACCGCGGCACGTTGAGGAGGGAGGTCGATGGAATCCATGGTGTACATTTGTACACCCACGCTTGCAGAAAAGCGACAGCCTGGTGGTTCAGGTAACTCTCTGCTTACGCGCCTTCGAACAAGGGTTGTCCGTTCGATGCGGTGACGCCACCATCCACCGGCAGGTTTACCCCGGTGATGAAACCGGCCTGATCGCTGGCCAGGAACAGCACCGCCCGGGCGATGTCTTCCGGCTCGCCCAGCCGCCCCATCGGAATGCGGTCGAGGAAAGTCTTCACGGTCGCCTTGTCTTCCTCCATCTCCGCCGTCATGCCGGTACGGGTGAAGGTCGGGCATACCGCGTTGACGCGTACGCCATGCCGGCCGTTGTCGATCGCCAGTGCACGGGTAAGATTGGCGACCGCCCCTTTCACCGCGTTGTAGGCCGGCATTTCGCGATCGGCCGCCAAGCCCGACACCGATGCGGTATTGACGATGCAACCCTTGCGCTTGCGCAGTTCCGGCAATGCCGCACGACAGCCATGGAACACGCCGGTCAGGTTGACCGCGATGATCCTGTTCCAGTCATCCAGCGAGGTCTTTTCCAGCGCGCCTTTCACCAGGATGCCGGCGTTGTTGTAGATCACATCCAGGCCGCCAAAACGTTTCACCGTCGCATCCACCAGCGCCTGCACCTGTTCACCATCGCTGACATCGACCTCCTGTACCAGCGTGCGCTCCTTGGGCAGCGCAGCGGCAAGTTCGGCGACTTCCGCCGGATCCTGGTCGGCCAGCACAACGTTGGCGCCCGCCTTCGAGAACGCGCGTGCAGTGGCCGCGCCGATCCCGGAGCCTGCGCCGGTGACGATGACGGTCTTCGATTCAAAGTTCATGCCTGCCTCCTTGTGGGAAAGAGGCTTGCCACGGTCGCAGGAACAGGGTGAGGCAGCTGTGACAGTACGTTCACCCGGATGCGACTGGTGCGCTGATTTCCATGCCCGGTGGCATTCACGCCGGGCACCTGTCCGCCGCACCGCTGCTACGATCAGGGAAACTTCTTCAAGGACCGGAACATGGGCAGTTTCAGCATCTGGCATTGGTTGATCCTGCTGGTCTTCCTTGCCAGTCCGCTTTTCCTTGGACTGCTGGTCTGGTGGCTGGTGCGGATCGTGCAGAAGCGTTCCGGCCCCCGGCAGCGCTGAATACAGGCGTTTCAACGCGCCATGGCTCCGGCTCCACCGGGACCGCGCGTTGACATGCGGCTCACTACAGTAGGGCGCACGTCCATCATCGAAGACATGCCCATGCGCGCATGCATCCGTTCCGCCGGTCTGCTGCTGGTGTTGTCGCTGTGCGGCGGCATCGCAACCGCTGCCGAGCCCTTGCCGCCCGACCAGCAGATGCAGCCCTTGTTCCAGCAGGTGCAGGGCGCGCACCTGTTCGCGGACCAGAAGACCTTCGCCGATGCGGTGCCACGCCGCGAGCCGCAACCGTTGCTGGACACCTGGCGGCAGCAGCAAGCCCTGGCCGGTTTCAGCCTGGAAACCTTCGTCGCCGCCAATTTCGATGTACCCGGCGACGTGCCGGCCTACGTGCCTGCCGCCGGCCAGAGCCTGCGCGCGCATATCGAAGAACTGTGGCCGGTGCTGACGCGCCAGACAACGCACGTGCCGCCGAACGGATCGCTGCTTCCGCTGCCGAAACCGTATGTGGTGCCCGGCGGTCGCTTCCGCGAAGTGTATTACTGGGACAGCTATTTCACCCTGCTGGGATTGGCCTCCAGCGGACGCTGGCAACAGGTGCGCGACATGGTGGACAACTTCGCCTGGCAGATCGATACCCATGGCCATGTTCCCAACGGCAACCGCACGTATTACCTCAGCCGTTCGCAGCCGCCATTCTTCAGCCTGATGGTGGACCTGCTGGCCACCCATGAAGGCGATGAAGCCTACCGGCGTTACCTGCCACAGCTGCGCGCCGAGCATGCGTTCTGGATGCGTGGCGCCGACACCCTGGCACCCGGTGCCGCCGAGGCCCGCGTGGTGCGGTTGGCCGATGGCAGTGTGCTCAACCGCTATTGGGATGCCCGCGCGGTACCGCGTACCGAGTCGTGGACCGATGACCTGGCGACGGCGGCGCAGGCACGCGACCGCGCGCCATCGCAGGTATATCGCGACCTGCGCGCCGGCGCGGAATCAGGATGGGATTTCAGCTCGCGCTGGCTGGCCGACGCAGGAACGCTGGCCAGCATCCACACCACGGACATCATCCCGGTGGATCTGAACAGCCTGCTGTTCCACCTGGAAAGAACCCTGGCACGGGCCAGCGATGCGCTGGGCGATGCCGCTGCACGACGGGATTTCGCACGCCAGGCGGATGCGCGCCGGCAGGCCATCAACCGCCTGCTGTGGGACGAACAGCAGGGCTGGTATGTGGACCGCGATCTGCGCACCGGCCACACCCGCCCCGCCCTGACCGCGGCTGCACTGTTTCCGCTATGGCTGGACGTGGCGACCCGCCGCCAGGCAAGACGTACCGCCAAGGCGACCGAAGCACACCTGCTGCGCCAGGGCGGCCTGTTGACCACCACCGTGGTGACGGGGCAGCAATGGGATGCACCGAACGGCTGGGCGCCACTGCAGTGGGTGGCGGTGGATGGCCTGCAGCAGTATGGCCAGTACCGGCTGGCACGCACGCTGGGAACGCGCTTCCTGCGCACCGTGCAGGCGGTGTACGACGACCAGCAGAAACTGGTGGAAAAGTACGTGGTGGATGGTTCGGCCGGTGGTGGTGGTGGCGGTGAATATCCCCTGCAGGATGGATTCGGATGGAGCAATGGCGTGACGCTGGCGCTGCTGGACCGGCTGTGCCCGTTGCAGCGCAGATGCGAGAACGCAGGCGATGTGGAGATGAGCGAATGAAGGAAATCAAGAACGTAGTGGCATGGTCGTTCATCGCGACCGCCGCCCTGGCATTGCCGGCGCATGCCGCGGTTGCAGAGCAGGACCCACGCAGTGTGGTGCAGTCCTACTACGCCGCGATCGACCGCAAGGATTATCAGGCCGCCTACCTGCACTGGGACCACCAGGGACAGGCCAGCGGTAAAAGCTATGCGGCCTTCAGGAAAGGGTTTGCCGCCACCGCGCATTCGCGGGTGACGACGGGCACGCCGACCGATGGCGATGCCGGCATGAGCCAGCGCTGGATCACCGTGCCGGTCGACGTGCATGCCACCCTGCACAATGGCAAGCGCCAGCACTTCCGCGGCACCTACACGCTGCACCGCGTGGTGGAAGGCGTGGGTGCACCGGCCGAAGCCGAGCGCTGGCATATTTCCTCGGCCTCCCTGCGACCGGTGCGCTGATCCCGTTGCTGCTGGGCACATTGAGCCGCGCACAAGATCAGTAATGCTGGCAGAAAAAGAGGAAGCGCTTGCAGGCTTCCTCTTGTTGATGCTTACGGGTTTCCGCCGGGTTGCTCCGCAGGTGCCTGCGGCACAGCAGGCGCTGCCGGCGCCGGCGTGTTGGCCGGCGTCACCCGCCAGATGGTGTTGGCCAGGTCGTCGGCCACGATCAGCGCACCACGTGGATCGACGGTGACACCCACCGGGCGGCCACGTGTCATGCCATCTTCGCCGCGGAAACCGGAAACAAAGTCGATCGGTTCACCGGATGGACGACCATTGCGGAATGGCACGAATACCACCTTGTAACCCACCGGCGGATTGCGGTTCCAGCTGCCATGCTCGCCGACGAACACACCTTCGCCGAACTGCGCGCCCAGCGTCGGCGCGGAGAAGGAAACACCCAGCGCGGCCACATGCGACCCCAGCGCGTAATCCGGTGCGATGGCCGATGCCACCTTCTCCGGGTTCTGCGGCATCACCCGACGGTCGACGTTCTGCCCCCAGTAACTGTAGGGCCAACCGTAGAAGCCACCTTCGCGCACCGAGGTCAGGTAGTCAGGCACCAGGTTCGGGCCGATCTCATCGCGCTCGTTGACCACGGCCCACAACGCACCTGTACCCGGCTGGATGGCCAACGCGGTGGGGTTACGCAGGCCGGTGGCGTAGACCTTGTGCGCGCCGGTACGGGCATCCACCTGCCATACCTGGGCACGGTCGATTTCCACGCTCATGCCGCGTTCGGTGATGTTGCTGTTGGAACCGATGCCCACGTACAGATACATGCCGTCCGCACTGGCAGCCAGCGATTTCGTCCAATGGTGATTGATGGCCGAAGGCAGGTCCGTGACCTTTATCGGTGCCGCACTGGCGCGTGTCTGGCCTTCCTGGTAATCGAAGCGCACCAGGGCATCCTGGTTGGCTACATAAAGCGTGCTGCCGATCATCGCCAACCCGTAGGGTGCATTGAGGTTGTCGGCGAACACCGTCTTCAGTTCGTACACACCATCGCCGTCGGCATCGCGCAGCAGGGTCAGGCGGTTGCCGCTCTTCACCGACGTATTGCCCTTGGCCTTGATCTTGCCGGCGATCACGTCCTTCGGCTTCAGGTTCGGGGCACTGCCGCCCCGCCCTTCAGCCACCAGGATGTCGCCGTTGGGCAGCACCAGCGTCTGCCTGGGAATGCCCAGATCGGTGGCGATGGCGGAGATGCGGAAGCCCTGCGGTACCGTCGGCACCTGGTCGCCCCAGTTGCCGGGCTTGGCGATGGTCATGTCCGGCATCAGGGTGCGATGGGGCTTGGGCAGCTCCGGCTCGGCGCCGTACTGCTTCAAGTCCGGTGCCTTGTTGCAGGCCGCCAGTGCCAGCGCCAGGGCAGACACCGTCATGGTGATGGTCAGGCGATTCATCGTGCACCTCCCACGCGCAGGCTGCAGAACCCCATCACGGTGGCCAACAGCGCCAGCAACGTGACGATCACCGACATCACCAGCGCGCCGGGCATGATGGCCCAGGCGTCACGCGCATGATGAAGGGCGTTGAAGAATCCGATGACCCACGTCACCGCCAGCACCACCAGGTAGACCAGGTTATAGCCGCGCAGTGCAGTCACGATGGCGCAGACGAGCGCGATGCTGGTCACCACCATGGCACCGATCAGCAACCAGGAGGCAAAGTTGCTCCACTGGATTTCGTAGGTGGTCCAGTAGGCGTAATCCGTCAGCAGGGCGCCAAGGAACAGCGGGAAAATGCCTCCCAGTACGGCGGCATGAAAAGGGTGGATGGCGGCCCTTGGTCGGGCCCGGATGGAAAACGAATCCATGGAGGTCTCCTGGTGGATGGAAAATCCAGATGCTCCTCTGATGATGCCAGTTTCATGTGATGGAGAATGTGACGTTTCCGGTGCCCGTTCCGCCCCGACAGGCGGCCCTCGCAGGGGCTCACCGGTCCTTGTCCAGCTGCTGGACATCGCCCGCGTCCTTGGGCACGGCCGACCATGGTTCCCTGGTCGACAGCGGCGGTGTCAGCACGGAAGCCGCATCGCTTTCGGTGGATACGGTAAGGAACGCGAGGTGCGCTTCATAACGGTCCAGCACATCGTCGATCACCTGTTGCCGGGTAAGTCCCATCAGGTCATAGCCACCCGAACCGGTCTGCGTGAAGACCTCCAGCCGGTAATACACATCGGTCTCGCGTGACATGCGGCCACCGAACATCGGCACCGGCGCCTCGACGATGGCCACCTGGTAATGAAAGGCCCGGAAGGCGTCCATCGAAACCCGCAGCATCGGTTCTTCGATGCCAATCGCATTGGTCATGCTGCCCCGCTCCACCTCATATCCCTGGTTGCGGAATTCGGCGGCCACGTCATCCAGTGCGGGCGACACGGTGCGTTCAAGGAACTGGCTGCCCTGCCGCAATGAGGGAAACGCACGCAGCTGTTCGAGCCGTTGTTTCCACGAGCGTTCCGGCACATGGCCTCCGATCGGCGCGATCGAGCGACGATGCAGGATCTGGTCTTCGCGCTCGGCCCGCTCCATGCGCAGCACCTTGTAGAACGACGCCATCACCAGATACGCGATGATGGTCACCGGCAGTGCGAAGATGAGCGTGGCGTATTCCATCGTCGTCACGCCGCCAGCCAGCAGCATCGCCACCGCCAGCACTGCGGTCAGAACCGCCCAGAAGATGCGCAGCCACTTGGGTCCATCCTGGGAGGGGTCCGGGATCGAAGCCGAGAAGTTCGACATCACCATCGCCCCCGAATTGGCGCTGGTGAGGTAGAAAAGCAGTCCCGACAGCGTGGCCAGCCCGATCAGGAACATGGCGCCGGGAAACATTTCCAGCAGCGCATACCAGCCACGTTCGGGACTCTGCACGGCCAGTTCGGCGAACGCGGTATTTCCCTGCAATACCTGGAACAGCGCGGAGTTGCCGAACAGCGAGACGATGATGAAATCGCACAGCACCGGCGCGGTGATGGCGGCGATGACGAATTCCCGCAGCGTGCGTCCGCGCGAGATGCGCGCCAGGAAGACGCCGACGAACGGCCCCCAGGCCAGCCAGAACGCCCAGAAGAACAGCGTCCAGCCGCCCATCCATTCGGCGCCCCCGGGTTCATAGGCAAACGTCTGCAGGGTACGCGCCGGGAGCGTGACGACGAACCGGCCGATGTTCTCCACCAGTGCGTTCAGCAGGAACGCAGTCTGCCCGCTGGCCAGGATGTAGACCATCATCGCCACCGCGCTCCACAGATTCAGTTCGGAGATCCAGCGGATGCCCCGGTCGACGCCGGACGTGGTGGCCGCGATGGTCAGCAGCACCGCGCCGATCACCAGCGCGATCTGCAGCCCGGTGCCCTGCTCAAGACCGAAGATCAGTGAAAAGCCAACGCTCAGCAGGACCACGCCGATACCCATCGACGTGGCGACGCCGAACACCGTGCCCACCAGCGCGATGATGCTGATGCCATCGCCCAGCGAACCACGGACCCGCTTGCCCAGCAACGGATAGAGCGCGGCGCGGATGGACAATGGCATGCCCCAGCGATAGGCGAAATATCCCATCGCCATGCCCAGCAGTGCGTACATGGCCCACCCGGCCACGCCGTAATGGAACATCGTCCAGACCACGGCATCCTGCATCGCCTCCGCCGTGCGCCCCTCGCCTGCCGGAGGCATCAGGTACTGCACCACCGGACCGGTGACGGAGTAGAACAGCATGTCGATACCCACGCTGGCAGCGAACAACATCGCCACCCAGGTGGACAGTTTGTACTGCGGCCGCGAATGGTCCGGGCCGAGCCGCACGTTGCCTTCCTTCGAAAAGGCCACCCACAGCACGAAGCCGATCACCAGCGACATGGTGAGCACGTAATACCAGCCCAGGTTCGTGGCGATCCAGTCGACGGCCGTCTTCATCATCGTACGCGCGTCACCGGGCATGAAGATGGCCCATAGCGAGAACGCGAGGATCACGAGCGAGGACGCTACCAGCACACGCCAGTTGATGCGGGCGGTGCGATCCTCCAGCAGCTCCTGTGGTCCCTTGCTGAGATCACTGCGCGACACCGGCACTTCATCGTCTTCAGCGCGCGGATGACGATGCTGCGTGCCGCCGAACCGACTCCGTTCAAGTGGAGGAGGCTATTTCGCCGCCTGCGTTTCAGCTGCCTGCGCTTCTGGACCGTGGGTTCCGATGCGTTCTTCATCGGAGGACTTGATGGGCATGGGATTACTCTTCTTCTCAGGCGCCCGCGCCAAAGCGCGGACCGGTGATGATCGAAAAATCGATCCATTCGTGCTGATCGCTGGCCGGGGGAAAATCCAGGGCCAACGTCAACGACCAGGGGGCGATCTGCGTGATGCATGGGTACGCGGCGGCCGGACCAGGGTGCCGGCGGATACCGCCGGCGCAGGACGTGTCGGTGATGACAGGTCAGGAGAGGCGAAGCCTGTCCAAGGGTGGTCGCCCTTCAGGATCTCATAATGGACGAAACGGCGCTGCTGCGCGAGACGGAGTACCTTGCCACTTGCACCGAAACCTACCAACTGGTAGATTAAAAATCACCATCAGGCGTTCGGTGTCTTTTCCCATGTACGCAGAGCTTTCCCCGAAGGCCGCTGAAATCGTGGCCCACACCCGCTCGCTGCTGGAAGCAGGCGGTTACAACAGTTTCAGCTATGCGGATATTTCCGCGCAGGTGCATATCAGCAAGGCCAGCATCCACCATCACTTCCCCACCAAGGTCGACCTGGTCCGCGAAGTGGTGGCGCGCTATCGCGCCGAAGCCCGCGAGGGCCTGGCACTGCTGGAACGCCAGCTGGACGACCCGCTGGCGGAAGTGAGTGCGTATGCGGACTACTGGTCCACCTGCATCCTGGGCGGCACGTCCTCGTTCTGCATCGGCGCGATGCTGGCCGCCGAGCTGCCCACCATCCCCCCCGAGGTCGCCGTCGAGGTGCAGGGGCATTTCGAAGATCTCACGGCCTGGCTCACTTCCACCCTGGAGCGCGGCGTGGCCAGGCGGCAGTTCGAATTGCGGGGCAGTCCGCTGGTGGAAGCCAAGGCCTTCATGGCATCGGTGCATGGCGCGATGCTGGCGGCACGCGGTTTCGGCGATCCCCGCACGTTCGAGTCGCTGGTGCGGATGTCGATCCAACGTTTGACGCTGGACGCCTGACCGGCAGGCGCCGGTCGTGGTCCCATCCTTCCTCACGGCCCGCGAGGCTACCAATCAGTAGGTTCATTACAACCGTCCCATTAACCGAGGAAGCCGACTCATGAGCTCCGTCGATCCGTTTGATTTGAACAACAGGCTGCGCGCCGTCGAAGACAAGCTGGCCATCCATGAGCTCATCGCCGCCCATCCGCCCAGCGCCGACACCGGCGCGGCTGGTTGTTGAAAATTGTTTGGCCAATTGACAACCGCGGGCAGACAGCGATCCAACACAGCCAACCTACAAGGAGCATATCTAAGTTTGCTCAAAACGGCACACTGACCTGCCCCCTCTAACAGGGCCACTTCCTACTTCGTAGAGTCCGTGGTTTGACCCACCCCCGATAGCAGGGCCATTAGAAAGTAGAGATTTCGACCTTTTTCGGCACCTGCAAATTCGCTTGGGACCCGTGTTCTCGGGCGAATTCCGCAGGGGTTTTCCATGCCAGTGCACTGT
>JAFAFF010000097.1 GCA_023423605.1 Pseudomonadota bacterium | reverse complement strand
GGTGGCTCCTATGGCACCCGCGTCGCCCAGCGTTATGCCGCCCGTTATCCGCAGCAGGTACGCAGCCTGGTCATCGACGGTGTGGTGCCGAACGATCTCGCTGTCGGCGCCGACTTCGCCAATACCTTCGAGGACGCGATCATCCTGCAGTCGGCCGAATGCCTGAAGGACCCCGCCTGCGCCAGGCGCTTCCCGGTCAACACGCGCACCCAGCTGCGCACCGTGATGGACGCGCTCGCCACGGCACCGGTGACGGTGGACTACCGCGACCCGGCGACGGCACAGGCGCGCCAGGATGTGCTGACGCCGGACAGCGTGGTCAGCCTGGCCTTCGCATTCTCCTACATGCCGGAGCTGTCCTCGCTGCTGCCGGTGGTGCTGGATGAAGCTGCCCAGGGCCGCTATGCACCGCTGGCCGCGCTCAGCCGCAATGCCAACCGTTCGATGGGCCTGCAGATCAGCCGTGGCATGCAGTGGTCGGTTATCTGCAGCGAAGACGCCGACCGTTACCAGCCGGCCACGCAGGCCGATCGTCTGCTCGGCCCCCATGTCGCGCAGATGTTCTTCGCCGCCTGTGCCGCGTGGCCGCACGACAAGGCCGCCGCCGACAGCACCGCGCCCCTGCGCAGCGATGTGCCGACGCTGCTGCTGTCCGGCCAGCTGGACCCGGTGACGCCGCCACGCTATGCCGAACAGGTCTTGAAGGGGCTGTCGAATGGACGCCACCTGGTTGCCCGCGGACAGGGACACGGCACGCTCAACGCCGGCTGCATGCCGCGCCTGTTGGGCCAGTACATCGATACCGCCGACGCCAGTGCACTGGATGCCGGTTGCCTGGATACGCTGAGCCACGTGCCGGCGTTCACCTCGTTCAATGGATGGGAACCATGATCGTCGCCGAGAGCCTGCACAAGGCATTCAATACCAGGACCGGCCGCATCCAGGCCGTTCAGGATGTCAGCTTCCGCGCCGAGGACGGCCGCATCACCGGCCTGCTCGGACCGAACGGTGCCGGCAAGACCACCACCATGCGCATGCTGTACACACTGATGACGCCCGACCAGGGACGCGTCACCGTGGATGGCATCGACGCCAACACCGATCCCGCGGCGGTGCGTCGCCGGCTGGGCGTACTGCCCGATGCACGCGGCGTGTACAAGCGGCTGACCGCACGCGAGAACATCGCCTATTTCGGCAAGCTGCATGGCCTGGATGACAGCACCATCGCCAAGCACACGCACGCCCTGTCGCAGGCCCTGGACATGGCCGACATCCTCGACCGCCAGACGGATGGCTTCTCGCAGGGGCAGCGCACCAAGACCGCCATCGCCCGCGCGCTGGTGCACGATCCGCGCAACGTCATCCTGGATGAACCCACCAACGGCCTGGACGTGATGACCACCCGCGGCATGCGCCGCTTCCTGCACGGCCTGCGCGACGAAGGCCGCTGCGTGATCTTCTCCAGCCACATCATGCAGGAGGTGGCCGCGCTGTGTGACCACATCGTCATCATCGCCAAGGGCACCGTGATGGCCGCCGGCAGCGCCGATGAGCTGCGTGCGCAGGCCGGCGAGAGCAACCTGGAAGACGCCTTCGTGAAACTGATCGGCAGCGAAGAGGGACTGCACGCATGAGCATGATGTCCACGTTGTTCACCGTGATGCGCAAGGAGCTGCGCGATCTCTCCCGCGACCGCCGCACGCTGGCGCTCACCCTGTTGATGGGGCCGTTGCTGTATCCCATCCTGATCCTGGGCATGGGCAAGCTGGCCGAAAGCCGGGTCAAGTCGCAGATCGACAAGCCGCTGGAAATCCCGACCATCGGCGCGCAGAACGCTCCGAACCTGGTCCGCTTCCTGGCCGCGCAGGGGTTGAACGCCACCGATGCGCCGAAAGACCTGTCGGCGGCGATCGCCGACCAGCGCATCGACGTGGCGCTGCGCATCAGTGACGAATTCGACGAGCACTGGCGAGATGGCCGGCCGGCACTGGTGGAGATCCTGCAGGACAGCACGCGGCGTGCGGCTGATGTGCCGACCACGCGCCTGAAGGCGGCGCTGCAGGCCTACAACGGCCAGGTAGGCGCATTGCGCCTGATGGCGCGCGGCATCGATGCACAGGTCGCGCGGCCGCTGGATGTGGCCACCCAGGACATGGCGTCGGCCGAAGCGCGGCAGGGCATGATGCTGTCGATGCTGCTGCCGCTGCTGCTGACCATCACCTCGTTCCTGGGCGGTGCTTACCTGGTGATGGATACCACCGCCGGCGAACGCGAACGCCAGTCGCTGGAACCGCTGCTGGCCACGCCCGCCCCTCGCAGCGCCATCGTCAGCGGCAAGATCGCCGCCGCGTGCGCGGTGGGGCTGGCCTCGCTGCTGCTCACACTGGCAGCCTTCAAGATCAGCGCGCAGCTGTCCGACAGCAGCGTGGGGCGCCAGCTCAACATGGGGCTGGGCTCGATGCTGCAGATGCTGCTGGTGATGGCGCCGATGCTGCTCATCGGTACCTCGCTGCTGACCTTCCTGTCGGCCGCGTCCAAGAGCATGAAGGAAGCGCAGAGCCACATGACCTGGCTGATGCTGCTGCCGATGCTGCCCAGCTACGCGTTGATGGTGTATCCGTTGAAGAGCGTGCTGTGGCAGTACGCCGTGCCCTTCCTGTCGCAGAACCAGATGCTGCTCAAGGTGATCCGCCACGAATACATCAGCCCGGCCATCTGGACGATCTATCTCGGCGCCAACCTCGGCCTGGCCGCCCTGCTCTGGTTCGCCGCCGTGCGCCGCTACCAGCAGGAGCGCCTGGCCATCTCCGGCTGAAAAAGGGGGACGGAGGTGGTTATCTGCAATTAACCTCCTCCGTCCCCATTTTTGTTGGTGCGTGGCCGGCCGATGGCCTGCGGATGGAACATTCTTTCGCGGATGGCGGCCAGCATGGCGCTGTCGGCGGAATCGGCCAGGAACCGGGCATGTGCTTTCGCGTCCAGCATCGCCGGGTGGGGTGTCAGCAGCGGATCGCCCCATAGGCCCAGATGTCCCCGCGCGCTGGACCATGGATAGTACGCAGCATCCGCGACCATGCCCGCGCGGACCGGGTTCAGTTCGATGTAGCGCACCACTTCCAGCAGATAGGGCTGCGAATCCACCATGCTGGAATGGAAGCGGCCCTGCCAGAGCGGTCCGCTGCGGTCATGGCGCAGGTTGAAGCACTGCACGTAACTGGTGCCCTGGTGCCGCATTGCCCGCGCCAGGCCATCGCTGTCGCGTGGTGTCAGCAGCAGGTGCACGTGATTGTCCATCAGGGCGTAGGCGTGCAGCGCCACACCTGCCTGCAGGCAGGCCTTGTGCAGAAGCCTCAG
>JAFAFF010000084.1 GCA_023423605.1 Pseudomonadota bacterium | reverse complement strand
GTCTCGGTTTCCACCAGGCCACCCGCATCCAGGTCGAAGAACTCGAACCAGCGCCGGTGCAGGGATGCAATCCGTCCCAGCGGATCGCGCGAGAAGCCGATCTTGCAGAAGTCTTCCCACGCACACGCGAACACGTAGGTGAACCAGCGCCCGTCGGTGCGGATGGCAGGCATGTCGATGTCCCCGGGACCACTCATGGCGCAGGCTGGCAGACGGGACAGAAGAAGGTCCGGCGCTGTGTCGTCCCCAGGTACCGCTTGCTGATCGGCCCGCCACACACCGGGCACACGCGTCGGGTATGCACCTGCCAATGCTTCTTCAACTCGAACGCCTTCTTCCATCGCAGGAAATCAAAACTGTACTCACGCGCCTGCGCTATGATCTTCCCGAGCCTGCGGGGTGGTATGAGCCCGATCGGGGTCGCTGGATGCACCCGCGTACGGAACAGGACCTCGTTCTTGATGATGTTGCCGACGCCGGCAAATATCTGCTGGTCCAGCAGCGCATCGCATATCAACGTGCCTGGCTGCGCCTTGAGCTTGCGCCGTGCCAGCCGGGGGGCCCATGCCGGGTCCATGACATCGGCGCGCCAGTCATAGTTGGCATCCAGCGCGCCTTCGATGTACTTCACCGAGCATGCGTACAGGTTGAGTTCGCCGTTGTCGAACTGCAACGACACCCGCGCCGGGGTCGGCTTGCGCTCATCGATGCGCCAGCTGCCGAACATCATCAGGTGCACGCGCAGGCTGAAGCCGCGGAACTCCAGCAGGAAATGCTTCCCCCAGCTGCGTACCGAAACCACGCGCCGACCCTCCATCCGGCCCAGGTCCAGGCTGCTGTTGCCAGTGGCATGGCGCACGGTCCGGTTGCGGAAGCGTGCCGCGGCCTCGCGCAGGATGACGATGGAAGGGCCTTCAGGCATTCGGCCTTCCCTCGCGCGCAGTGATGGCAGTGCCGGACAACAGCTCCTGCAGGCGCACGGCATTGGGTATCGCGAAGCCGTGCGCCGTGTTGTCGAAGATCACCCAGCGCGGCGCCATGCCGGCATCCTTCGTCACCTTGGTGGCAAGATCGACCAGCGCCGGATCAGCATATTCACTGTAGTAGATGCGCGGGCTGCCATGCCAGCGCCAGTAGCGCCAGCTGCATGCACCACCCGGCGTGGCTGCCGGGGCTGTCCGTGCCGGGTCCACGCCTGCGCGTGCGATATCGTGGGACACCAGCAGCCTTTCGGCCTGCCCGGTGAACCAGCTGGCGTGGCGCGGCTCGCATACGACCGGCACCGCGGTTCGATGGCGCACCATGGCGAAGAACGTCGTCGCGACCTGCGCATCGAATGCAAGGCTGGGCGGCAACTGCACCAGCAGACCGCCCAGATGGGTGTCCAGGTGCCCTGCTTCATCGAGAAAGCGGTGCAGCGCCGGACCGGCACCACGCAGGCCCAGCTCATGGGTGATGAGCCGCGGCACCTTCACCGAGAACCGGAAACCGGCAGGTACCGATGCCGCCCAACGTTCGTAGGTCTTTGGCTGGTGCGGGCGATGGAACGAGGAATTGATCTCCACGACTGGAAAGCGCGTGGCGTAGCGCTGCAACGCGCTGTCGCCGGGACCGAAGTACTGCGCATGGCGGCTGGCGATCGACCAGCCGGCGCAGCCAACCCGGACGATGCGCGCTGCGTTCAAGGGTGGCTCACGACGGGCATTCTCTCCATGTACGTTAATGTCCCGGCAACGCCGTGACAGGATGGCGAAGCCGGCATGCCTGTGGGGTGCAGGCCACGCTGCGTTGACCTGGCGGCCACCGGCCCACGCGCATGCTGCACGGGATTGTCCTTGCCCAGGTGGAGCATGCTGGAACGACGCGATGACCAATGGACCGTACTGCCACGCGACTTCTATCGCCGGCATCCAGCACAGGTGGCGCCGGACCTGTTGAACAAGCTGCTGCTGCGCGACGACGGCCGCATGGCACGCATCGTAGAGGTGGAAGCCTACGCCGGCAGCGAAGATCCGGCCGCCCATTCCTATCGCGGGCAGACCGCGCGCAATGCCACGATGTTCGGTGAGCCGGGGCATCTGTATGTCTACTTCACCTACGGCATGCACTGGGGCAGCAATGCGGTGTGCGGCGAGGTGGGCGAAGGCGTGGGCGTGCTGCTGCGCGCCGCCGAGCCGTTGCACGGTCTCGATGCCATGCGTCTTCTGCGTCCGAAGGCCCGCCGTGACCGCGACCTCGCGAGTGGTCCCGGCAAACTTTCGCAGGCGTTCGGAATCACCCGCGACTTGGATGGTGCGGATCTGGTCAGCGGCGATCGCGGCATCCTGATCGCCAGCGATGGCGTGCCGCCACCACGTGAGCCGATTGTCGGGCCACGGATCGGCATCAGTCGCGCAATGGATTTCCCATGGCGCTGGCACGTGCCGGAACATGCGCATGTCTCGGTGCGCCCGCGCCGTCCGGGATGACGCATCAGGCCGCCCGAAGGCGGCCTGAGCGATGTGTCTTCAGCTGAAGATCGCGTACAGCAGCAACAGCGGAATCGGAATGCCGAGCATCCACAGCAACAGATATTTCATGGTGTTTCCTCCTCGTTGAAAATCCGCATCACAGGTCGCGACGGCGACCGCCCCAGGTGGCGCTCAGGCTGGCGAAGAAGGCGCCGATCAGCAGCGTGATGAACAGCCACAGCGCGGCATAGGCGGTGGCCTTGCGGGCATCGTCAGCCGCCTGCTTCGCTTCCTGCTTCGCCTGTTCCAATGTCGCACGCATGCGGTTCTGAACTTCGGACACCCGGGCCTGCGCCTCGGCCTGGCTCATTCCCGTCTCGCGGGCCACCAGCTGGGCCAGGTACTGCGTATCGGCCGGGTCCATGGAATCCCTGCGCAGGCTGTTGACGATGATGCGGTTGACCTCCGCGCGTACCTCGCGACGGTCCATGCCACGGTCGTTGCCCGGCATCGGGCGCGGCGGTGGCAGGGCACCGGCCGCGGGTGCCGGTGGCGGCGCCATCGACGGATCCATCGGACCCGCGGGCGACTGCGGCTGCGGCTGCGACGCGGCCGGATTGGCGCGGAACAGCGAATCGGCCCAGTACTGCAGGTCGCCGTCTTCCGGACCGGCGGCGCTGGCACCGGCGCCAGCGGCCGCCGCGCCACCCGCTGCCGATACCGCGGCGCCGGCAGTGGCCCCGGCCACCTTCGCACCGGCACCCAGGATGCCACCAATGGCGGAGGTGAGCAGGCCGGCGGTGAGCAGCGTGGCCACGGCCCAGGAAACGAAGCCATGCGCGGTGTCGCGGAAGTAGGTTTCATCGCCGTGCACACCCGTCCACTTGCTGCGCAGGCGGCCCGCCAGGTAACCCCCCAGTCCGGATGCCGCGAGTGCGGTGAAGGTCAACCACGCGATGCTGGTCCATCCGAAGGTTTCCTTCGACACGCCGTCGAACGCCCACGGCGAAACCGAAGAAAGCCCCAGGCCGACGCCCAGGATCAGCAGCACCAGTGACAGCGCCGCAGCGGCGATGGCACCGGCGAGGATGGCACCCCACGACACCGCGGTATCGGCTGGTACGTCCACCACCGGCGGTGGTGTGACGACCGCTACGGTTGCAGCGACGGGTTCGCGATCGTTGTAATCGCCTCGGGTATTCATGGATGGGACGCTCCCTGGTCATTCGCTGCACATGCAGCTGGCCACCAGAGGCTGCGCGAGCCGATGTGAAATACACGAGACACCGGAAAGAAGGCCGCGTGCAGAAGTGTCCGGCCATGGTTGCCGCGCAGGGCGCGGCATCACCACGGCCGTGAGCGCTACGAATCGCCAACCGGCATGGAGCCCTGGCTCAGCCTTCCCAGGTCAATCCCCTGGGGGCGCCACGAAAGCCGGCGGCACGCAGCGCATCGGTCAGCGCGCCGCGGTTGACCGGCCTGTCGTCGATCGACTCAAGCGTGAAGGACACGCGTCGCCCACGCCGCAGGGCATCAGCCAGCGCCTGCGATGCAGCCATCTGCACGTCCGCCAGCGCCGGATCACGTGCATCGAAGAAGGTCAGCAGATGGCGGCCGCCCTGCGCCAGATACAGTGCCAGGCGCCCGCCGACGCTGACAACGAACGCGCCGGGACGACGTGCCAGGCGGGCCTTCGATGCTGACGCCGGCCAGGGCAGCACGCTGCCATAGGGGTTGGCAGGATCCACGGCGGACAGCCCGATGGCGGGCAGCGTTCCGGATGCAGACGTCGCTTCGGCGATCCCGCGCAGCCGATCCACCGTATCGCGTTCGGCGAACTGCGCGCCGCCAAGCCCTTCCACGAACCGGCCACGCAGCACCCGCCCGGCATCTTCCATGCCGCGGTACACCTGCTGCAGCGCCGGAAAGCCGCCCAGCACATCTTCAACCACAGCCGCTCCGCGGCTGACCACGGCGTGGCGGTCCAGCAATCCTTCGGCCAGCGCCATGGCCCGCACGGTGTCGTTGGCGGTTCCGCGTGGCAACAACGACCAGCGTCCGGCCAGGCTTGGCGCAGCAAAGCTCGCCGGTCCCTGTGCGTTTGAAACGGCCTGCTCGCCCTGCATCATGCGCATGCCCTGCAGTGCCCTTCGCCGCCGCGATGCACTGGCCACGCGGGGACGCTGCGGCGCGCGCGCCGCCGACAAGGCCCGCAGCGGCGACCAGATATCGGTGGTGACGTGGCCGGACCACGCAAGGCCCCAGAGCGCACCATGCAGGGCTTCCGGTGAAAGATCATGCACCGTCGACGATCCACTCCCCTCCGCTGCCTGCACCGCGGTCGCCAGCTGGCGTGCGAAATAGCCCCCGCCTTCGGCAAGCCGCGCAAGAATCGCCTGCTGGAGCGGCGAGCTCGCGGCGCCGTCATCCAGTGCCGGGGGCGATGGCAATGTTTCGGCGGCGAACTCCTGCAGATGCAGCGAGACCAGGGCGTCGTCCTCGCCCAGCCTGCCATGTCCCGACCACACCACGCCGCCGGTGGCGAGCAGTTCGTCCAGCATGCCCGGCGTGTAATCGCGGACGCGGGCGGGCAGCACCTGGTTCTCCCACACTGACACCGGCAGCGCCACGCCAGCGAGCTGCTCGATCACCCGCGCGAGGCCATCGGTTCCGTGCAATGCGCCCTGCGCGGTCCGAGAGGACCCGGCGGCCATCGCGGTCGCATCCGCCAGCAGGCCATGCTGCTCCAGCAGCAGGCGCGCATACGCTGCCTGTGGCACCGGCCGCGTCGCCGCCCTTGCCGACTGCAGCGAACGCAGGCGCAGGCGACGGAAGACATCCTCGTTCACCCACTCATGAAGCGCGAGCGGACTGATGTCGATGGTCGCGCCTTCCTGCGTGTCCTGGCCATGCGTGGCGCCGAAGTTGCCTTGCAGCAGCTTTCCCTGCCCCGCCAGGCGTTCCAGCACCGCATCCGCGACGGCCACGCCAAGGCCGAATTCGCCAGCGACATCGCCGGTGCTGAAGGGCGCACGGCTGCGTGCGAAGCGCGCCACCAGCTCGCCGAGCGGGTCGGCGCCAGGGGCAAGAAATACCGCGGGGATACCCGCCGGCAATACCACGCCCAGCGCGTCGCGCAGCCGCGCGGCATCCTCGACAGCAGTCCAGCGCTGCCGGCCCGCGATTGCCACGCGGATGACGCGACGTTCGCCCTCCAGCGCCAGCAGATGCATGCCGACAGCACCCTCCGCGTCGGCCAGGCGTGCCGCCACCTCCGGTTCCGACAACGGGCCCAGCTCGCGCAGCAGGTCGGCGACGCCTTCCTTGCCTTTCGCTTGGCGGTCCGGCGCCAGCCGCTGCAGTTCGTCGCCCACCCGTGCAATCACGGAGGTATCCAGCAGCCCAGCCATGTCCACCTGGCCCAGCAGCTCACCCAGCAGCCCGCTGTCCAGCGCCAGCACCGATGCACGGTGCTCGGCCAACGGCACGTCCGTTGCATACATGAACTCGGCCACATAGCCGAACAACAGATTGGCCGCGAAGGGGGATGGCACCTCGGTGGTGACTTCCGCCATCTGCACGCGGCCATCGCCCAGGCGCTGCATCAACGCATCGAGTGCGTCCAGATCGTAGACATCCTGCAGGCATTCACGCGCGGTCTCGACAAGGATCGGGAACTCCGGCCAGGCACGCGCGATATCCAGCAGCTGGCCGGCACGCAGCCGTTGTTGCCACAGCGGCGAACGACGCCCCGGGTTCTGCCGTGGCAGCAGCAACGCCCGCGATGCGCATTCGCGGAAACGCGCAGCGAACAGCGCCGATCCACCAACGGCTTCCACGACCGTGCGCCGCAGCCGTTCGGGCTTGAACAGGAACAGTTCGGCACCCGGCAGGCGACCGCTGGAATCCGGGATGCGCACCATGATGCCGTCTTCGCTGGCCACTACCGCCGGGTCCACCCGCCAGCGCTCGCGTATGCGCGCGGCGATGGCCAGCGCCCAGGGATCGTGCACGCGCCGGCCGTAAGGCGAATGCAGCATGATCCGCCAATCGCCAAGTTCGTCCCTGCAGCGCTCCACCACCAGCCGGCGATCGGTGGGCAGCACGCCGGTGGCCTGGCGCTGCTCGGCAAGCAGGCCAAGCAGGTTGGCGATGCCGTTGCGCTCCAGGCCGCAGGCCTGCAACCGCGCCAGCAACCCGGGGGTCAGCCGGGCAACCGCCTGCTCCGCCGTCGCGGAACTGTCCGTATCCGTGTCCAGCGCCGCCAGGAACGCACCGATCGCCTCGCCCAGCTCGGCAGGACGTCCGGCGCCTTCACCGCGCCAGAATGGCAGCCGGGCCGAGCGCCCGGGCGCCGGCGTCACCACCACCTGGTCGCGGGTGATCTGCTCGATGCGCCACGATGTGGCACCGAGGGTGATCACATCATTCACCCGCGACTCGTAGACCATCTCCTCATCCAGTTCACCCACGCGTCGCGAACCGGCGCGCTCTTCGCCTTCAGGCAGCACCACGCTGAACATGCCGCGATCCGGAATGGTGCCGCCGCTGGTCACCGCAAGCTGCTTCGCGCCCGGCCGCGCGCTCAGCTCGCCGGTGTCGCGGTTCCAGACCAGCCGCGGGCGGAAGCCTGCGAAATCGTCGGACGGATAGCGGCCGGCCAGCATGTCCAGCGTTGCATCGAACGCGCTGCGCGGCAGATCGCGATACGGTGCCGCGCGACGCACGCTGGCGAACCATGCGTCCACGTCCAAGGTATCCATCGCCACGGCGGCGACGGTCTGCTGGGCCAGCACATCCAGCGGATTGCGCGGCGGGTCGATTGCCTCGATACGGCCGGCCAGCATGCTGTCCACGGCCACGGTGGCATCGACCAGATCGCGTCGCGTACGCGGATAGACCAGCCCGGTGGAAATGCCGCCCACCTGGTGTCCGGCGCGCCCTACGCGCTGCAGGGCACTGGCCACCGACGGCGGCGCAGCAACCTGGATGACCAGATCCACCAGGCCCATGTCGATGCCCAGCTCCAGGCTGGATGTGGCCACCACGCAGCGCAGCTCACCGGATTTGAGTGCCTGTTCGATCTCACCACGCTGCTCCTTGGATACCGAACCATGGTGCGAGCGGGCGATGAGTGCGTCGGCACCGGTGGAGCGTCCCGCCGTTCCACCGTTGAAGGAACCAAACTGCTCGGTGGGAGCATCGCTGTCCCGCGCACCGGCGGCAGGCCCGCCAGCCAGGCGCTCGGCATACAGAGTGTTGAGGCGCGCGGTGAGTTTCTCCGCCACGCCCCGCGAATTGGCGAACACGATGGTGGAACGACGCTGCAGCACCTGGTCGAGGATGCTGGATTCCACGTGCGGCCAGATCGAACCGACGCGGTGCGCAGGTTCGCCTGCGGTGGGCGGGCCTGCATGCGCCGGAATATCGGACATGTCCTCCACAGGCACCACGATGCTCATGTCCAGGTGGCGACCCGCGGGCGGATCGACCACCGTCACCGGTCGATCACCGCCAAGGAACCGCGCCACCGCCTCCACCGGGCGTACCGTTGCCGAAAGCCCGATGCGCTGCGCGGGCACCTGCAGCAGGCGGTCCAGGCGTTCCAGGCTCAGCGCCAGATGGGTGCCGCGTTTGCTGCCCGCCACTGCGTGGATCTCGTCGATGATGACCGTATGCACATCGCGCAGCGTCTCCCGGGCCTTGGAGGTCAGCATCAGGAACAACGATTCGGGCGTGGTGATCAGGATGTCCGGCGGACGGCGGACCAGCTGCGCACGCTCCGCCGACGAGGTGTCGCCACTGCGGATGGCCACCGACAGTTGCACCTGCGGATCATCGCGACGCGCACGTTCTGCCATTACGCCCTGCAACGGAAGCTGCAGATTGCGCTGCACATCGGCGGCCAGGGCCTTTATCGGCGACAGGTACAGGATGCGCGTTTGCCGGGGGGATGGCTTGCCTGTGGCCTCGGCAGTGCGCGCCTGTGCGTCGCGCTCGCTGAAAAGCCGGTCGATGGCGTGCAGGAACGCTGCCAGCGTCTTGCCCGACCCGGTGGGTGCGATCACCAGCGTATGCTCGCCGCGGCCGATGGCTGCCCACGCCTGCACCTGCACCGGCGTCGCTGAAGCAAAGGCCGAGGCAAACCAGTCGCCCGTGGCGGGATGGAAGGAGCGCAGGAGGGGCGACGCGGGAGAAGGCGACATGGGGTGGATTATCACCTGATGGGGGGGCATGGCCGTCACACCGCTACGCGCTACCAGACGGCAACTGCATCTTTGCCCATGTACGCGGAGGCCCGCCGCTGCGCAGGATAGGCCGGCCAGGTGACGCAGATCACCGGCCGGGATTGGCGTCCCGCCGAATTGTTGCGATTAGCTCTGTTTTGCCCATTTGGGTACGGCGGAGAATGCATTGCCTTGCCTGTTCCACGGCGGGCGATGTGCGGGGGTCTCTCTCGATCCGCCGGCTTTTCGCAGCAATTCCCGGTACGCCAACCCGCATCGCCCGCCACCTCGCGCCTTGGCGCAGGTGGTCCCCAGCCTTGCGAGGATTACCGCATGCAGCACGATTCCCTCGGCGAGAAGCGCCTGTACGCACTGATCGGCGACAAGGTCTGCGACCTTCCCCCATCGTTCCTTGAACGACTTGATTCCATCCTGCAGCAGCAGCGGCTTGAACAGGCCCTTCAATCACCGACGACATTGCGCGTATACCGCCTCAGCCCAGCACATCGTCCGCGTCCACCAGTTGCACGTCGTGCATCAGATGGAGATACGCCTCGTAATACCCCTTGTGCGATGCGCCGACGATGGCCAGCATGCGCATGCCGGGCGCCCGCCCCAGCACATCGCGGATGTTGGCCACCATGCGCAGATTGCGGGTCTCCCAGTAGCCTACGTAGTTGCGTCCGAAGCCCTGCGGTGAGGGCTCGACCAGGGCGGCGCCGAAATCACCACGGTAGGCCAGCATCGCGACGTCCCG
>JAFAFF010000074.1 GCA_023423605.1 Pseudomonadota bacterium | reverse complement strand
GACGGCTCGTTCTCCATCGACCAGCAACGCTACAACGCGCAGTTCGGCGGCCAGCTGTTCTACGAGATCAAGAACGGAAAGATCACCGGCATGCTGGAGGACGTGGCCTACCAGATCCGCACGCCGGAGTTCTGGAATGCCTGCAGTGCCGTCGCCGACGAGCGCGACTACCGGCTCGGCGGTTCGTTCTTCGATGGCAAGGGCCAGCCGGGCCAGGTCTCGGCGGTCTCGCACGGTTCGTCCACCGCCCGTTTCGACGGCATCAACGTCATCAACACCGCACGCAGCCTCGGCTGACCGGCCTGGAGCCCGATACCCATGAGCATCTTTACCGAACAGCAGGCCAAGGCCATCCTGGACAAGGTCATCGCCCTGTCCAGGGCCGACGAATGCACCGCCACCCTGGCAGGTTCCATCGACGGCAACATCCGCTTCGCCCTGAACAACATCTCCACCAGTGGCGTGGTCAGCGATGCCTCGCTGGCCGTGCAGGTGGCCTTCGGCAAGCGCGTCGGCACTGCTTCCATCAACGAATTCGACGATGCCGCGCTGGAGCGCGTTGTACGGCGCGCCGAGGATCTGGCACGGTTGGCACCGGAAAATCCGGAGTTCATTCCAGCCATCGGCAAGCAGGATTACAAGCCCAGCCCGACCTTCAGCGAATCCACCGCCGCCATCGATCCGGCGTTCCGTGCCAAGGTGGCAGCCGACTCGATCCTGCCGTGCCGCGAAGCCGGGGTGATCGCCGCCGGCTTCCTGGAGGACGGCCAGGGCTTCGTCGCCACGGCCAACAGCAACGGCAACTTCGGCTACCAGCGCACCAGCAGCTTCGATTACACCTGCACCGTGCGCACCGAGGACGGGCGCGGCTCGGGCTGGGTCGGCCGCAACCTCAAGGATGCGGCGGACTTCAAGGCCGACCAGGACATCCGCATCGCCATGCGCAAGGCCACCGAATCGGCCGAGGCCAAGGCACTGGAACCGGGCAAGTACACGGTCATCCTGGAGCCGGCCGCGGCCGCCGGCCTGATCAGCTTCATGATGAATTTCTTCGATGCGCGCGCCGCCGACGAGGGCCGCAGCTTCCTGTCGAAGAAGGGCGGCGGCAACAAGCTGGGCGAACAGGTCTACGATCCACGCGTCAGCATGTACGCCGATCCGTGGCATCCCGAAGCGCCGGTGCTGCCGTGGGACAACGAAGGCATGCCGCGCGAGAAGATCGCCATCATCGAGAACGGGAAGGTCGCCAACCTCAACTATTCGCGCTTCTGGGCGCAGAAGGAAGGCAGGACCGCGAACGCGCGTCCCGGCAACCTGTTGATGAGTGGCGGCACCAAGAGCACGGCCGAGCTGGTACGCGGCACGCAGAAGGGCATCCTGGTCACACGCACATGGTACATCCGCATGGTCGATCCGCAGACCGTGCTGCTCACCGGCCTCACCCGCGACGGCACGTTCTACATCGAGAACGGACAGATCAAACTTCCGGTGAAGAACTTCCGCTTCAATGAATCGCCGGTGATCATGCTCAACAACATCGACGAACTGGGCAAGCCGGTGCGCGTGGCCGGCGACGAATCCAGCCTGGTGATGATGATTCCACCGATGCGCCTGCGTGACTTCACCTTTACCTCGCTGTCCGACGCGGTTTGATGGATCGCCGGACCTGCCTGCGCTGGTTGGCCGCCGCTGCTTCGGTGGCGGCGTTTCCGGCCATGGCGCAGGCAGGCCCGCGCAGTTCACGCTACGACTTCTGGTTCACCCGCCTGCAATACGATTCCGGTGACTGGGATGTGGACGCGCGCATGCCATCCAACCTGATCACATCGCTGATCGACTACACCTCGCTGCGGGTGGACCCGCAGGAACACGTGGTGGCCCTGGCCGATCCGCGCATGCTGGAGGCGCCCTTCTGTTACCTGGCCGGACACACGCTGGTGGAATTCAACGCCGCTGAACGGCAGAACTTCGTCCGCTATGTGCGCAGCGGCGGCTTCGTCTTCGTGGACGATTGCAACCATGATATCGATGGCCTGTTCGCCACCTCGTTCGAAGCCCAGATGGCCCGGCTGTTCGGACCGGAGGCGCTGAAGAAGCTGCCCGGCAACCATGCGCTGTACCGCAGCTTCTTCCGCTTCCCCGATGGGCCGCCGGCCACCAGCTTCGAACTCAACGGCTGGGGCGACGACCTGGTGCACGACTACCTCAAGGGCATCGAAGTGGATGGCCGCCTTGGCCTGCTCTACAGCAACAAGGACTACGGCTGCGAGTGGGATTACGACTGGCGCAACAAACGCTTCCTGGCCGAGGACAACACCCGCTTCGGCGTCAATATCGTGATGTATGCGTTGAACAACTGAAAGGACAGCCCTGCATGACCGCCACCGACATCGACACCCTGCTGCCACGGCTCGACGATCTGCGCCGCGCCCTGGCCTGCGCCGTCGTCGGCCAGCAACAGGTGGTGGAACAGCTGCTGATCGGCCTGCTGGCCGGTGGCCACTGCCTGCTGGAAGGCGCGCCCGGCCTGGGCAAGACGCTGCTGGTGCGTTCGCTGGGACAGGCGCTGGAACTGCAGTTCCGGCGCGTGCAGTTCACTCCGGACCTGATGCCCAGCGACATCCTCGGCACCGAGTTGCTGGAAGAGGACCATGGCACCGGCCATCGCCACTTCCGTTTCCAGCAGGGTCCGGTCTTCACCCATCTGCTGCTGGCCGACGAACTCAACCGCACCCCACCGAAGACCCAGGCAGCACTGCTGGAAGCGATGCAGGAACGCACGGTCAGCTACGCCGGCACCACCTATGCACTGCCCGCGCCATTCTTCGTGCTGGCCACGCAGAACCCGATCGAACAGGCCGGCACCTACCCGCTGCCCGAGGCACAGCTGGACCGTTTCCTGCTGCACGTTCTGGTCGACTATCCCAGTGAAGACGAAGAACGCCGCATCCTGGAACAGACGACCGGTGCCGCCGGCGGCGCGGTGCCGAAGGTGATGGACGGCGAGACGGTCATCGCGCTCCAGGCTGCGGTGCGCCAGGTGCATGTGGGCCCGGACGTGCTGGCCTGGATCACCCGGCTGGTGCGTGCCAGCCGTCCTGGCAGCGATGCGCCGGCGGCGGTGAACCACTGGGTGAAGTGGGGTGCGGGTCCGCGCGCCGGGCAATCGCTGGTGCTGGCGGCCAAGGCGCGTGCCCTGTTGCAGGGACGCTTCGCCGCCACCCGCGACGACGTGCAGGCATTGGCGGCGCCGGTGATGCGCCACCGTCTGCTGCTGTCCTTCGCGGCCGAAGCCGAACAGAAGCGCGCCGACGATGTGGTCGCGGCGTTGCTGCAGGCCGTGCCCTTTCCCGGCTGACGCATCATGGCTGATGCCGCTGCGCTGACCCTGTCCCCCGAACTGCGCGCGCGCCTGCATGCGCTGCGGCTGCGGCCGCGCCTGGCCAGCGGTACACGCGGCATCGGTCAGCACGCCAGCCGCAGCCGCGGTTCCGGCCTGGAGTTCGCCCAGTATCGTGCCTACGAACCCGGCGACGAGCTGCGGCAGATCGACTGGAAACTGTATGCGCGTTCGGACCGCTTCTTCGTGCGTGAATCCGAGCGCGAAAGCCCGATCACCGTCTGGCTGCTGCTGGATGCCACCGCCTCGGCGGGCCAGACCGATCGTGGCGCTGCAGCGCGCAGCCGCCTGCAGCACATGCGTGAACTCACCGCCTGCGTCGTGCAGCTGGCGCTGCAGCAGGGCGACCGCTTCGGCCTGCTGGCGATCAACGGCGACGGCCTGCGGCTGGTTCCAGCCGCACACGGTGCACGCCAGCGCGACCGCGTGCACCTGCAGCTGCAGGCGCTGAAGGCCAGCGGTGTCTGGCCAGCGGCGGATCGCCTGCGCCCGTTGTGGGAACGCGTGCGCCCCGGCGACCTGCTGCTTGCAATCGGCGATGGCTTCGATGAAGCAGGCATCGCGCTGCTGGAACAGCTTGCCAGCGCGCGCCGCGAGGTGATGCTGCTGCAGGTGCTGACCGCCGACGAGCGCGATTTTCCGTTCGATGCCGGGCATCGCTTCCGCGATCCTGAGACCGGCGAGGAACTGCTGGGCGATGGCGCCTCCATCCGTGCCGATTACCTGCGCCGTTTCGCCGAAGCGCACACGGCATTGCAGTCGCGACTGCAGGCAGGTGGCATCGGCCATGCCACCGCGTGGCTGGACCAGCCCCTGGACCAGCCGCTGCAGATGCTGTTCGGGCGCGGGGGCGGCCGGTGAGCCTGCTGTTTCCGCTGGGCCTGCTGGCGCTGGTCGCGGTCCTGTTGCCGCTGCTTGTCCACCTTGCCCGCCGTCATCCGTATACACCGCTGGATTTCGCTGCGCTGCGCTGGCTGCGCGCACAGGTACGACCGCGCCAGCGCATCCGTTTCGACGATTGGCCGTTGCTGCTGGTGCGCATGTTGCTGCTGGTACTGCTGGCGCTGTTGCTGGCGCGCCCGGCATTGACCGGAACGGTCCCTGCCGCGACAACGTGGACCGTGGTTGCGCCGGGCCTGGATGCGCAGGCCCTGCGCAGAGACGCCGACAGCGACGGCTGGCACTGGCTGGCGCCTGGCTTCCCCGGCATCGACCAGCCTGCGCCACGGCAGCAGGTGCCCCTGGCAAGCCTGCTGCGCGAGCTCGATGCACGCCTGCCCGCCGGCACCCCGCTCATCGTCCACGTGCCGGATCCGCTGCCCGGCCTGGATGGCCAGCGCCTGCAGCTGTCGCGCACGGTGCAGTGGCGTCCGCAGGCGGCTGCACCTGCAGCCGGTCCGCCCTCGGCGACCGGCCAGGACGCGCCGCGGCTGCGGCTGCGCGAAGACGCGCCGCTACAGGCCCGGCGTTGGCTGGGGGCGATGCAGCGCGCATGGAATGGACATGCTCTGGCGTCGCCGCTGACCGTTGATGCGCTGCCCGAAGCGGGCGAGATCGGTGTCTGGAGCAGTACACAGGCCCTGTCTGCGAACTGGCACGCCTGGGTGGAAGCAGGCGGCAGCGTATTGACCCGTACCCCCGCGCCGGGTTCGGCACGGGTACTGCTGCGCGATGATGGCGGTGCACCGCTGCTGCTCCAGCAGCCTGTCGGCCACGGTCGCCTGCTGCATCTGCCGGGGGCCTGGAATATCGACGATAACCCCGCCCTGCGACAGGCCGATCTGCCACGCCGGCTGCAGCTGGTGCTGCAGGGCGAACCCACGGCACGGCTGGGCGATGCCCGCGACCACACGCCGCTGCAAGTTTCGCTGCCGGCACAGGAACCTGCGCCACGCGAGGCGACAGCGTGGCTGGCCATGCTGATCCTGCTGGTATTCGCGCTGGAACGATGGATGGCCAGTGCGCCACGTCGGAGACGATCGGCATGAAGACGATACAGCGCGCGTGGCAGCGTGCACGTCGCCGACGTGCAGCCATCGATCTGCTGTTCGGCGTGCCATGGGCGCTGGCCGCCACGGCGATCGTTCTGCGCGTCGCCGGCTTCGACATCGCCTGCCTGGTAGCCACCGTGTGCCTGCTTGCAAGCGCCACGCATGCCACCGTGCACTCCCGGCGGCTGGACCTGCGCTGGTTGCAGCGCCGGCTGGATGCCAGTGGCGCCAGCCAGGACAGCGCCGATCTGCTGTTCGCGGACGCCGCTGCGCTGAATCCACTGCAGCAGCGCCAGCGCAGCCGCGTGCTGGCACACCTGCAGCAAGCCATGCCGGAGCTCCGCCCGCGCTGGCCGGGCGCCGCCCTGCTCGGCAGCGGCATCGGCGCGACGCTCGCGATACTGGCGGCGCTGAACTGGCCGCCGCCCACTGCATCGCCATCGCCGCCGCCGAATACCCCGGGGGTCGTGCAGCCCGGCCCGGGTCCGTTGCAGCTGCAGTCCTCCCGGCTGCGCGTGCAGGCGCCGGCGTACACCGGGCAGGCCGAACGGGTGCAGGACGCACTTGATGCCAAGGTGGCGGTGGACAGTCGCCTGGGCTGGTCGCTGCGTTTCGACCGGGCTCCACGCAAAGCGTGGCTGCAGTTCCATGATGGCCGCCGGCTGCCGCTCAGCGAGCGCGACGGATGGTGGCAGGCGCAGGACATCGCCCGTGCACCGGTGCTGTACCGCGTGGTCAGCGAACCGGCATTGGCGCAGACACGGCTGTACCGCCTGGACGTGGTGCCGGACCGCGCGCCCAGCGTGCGCGTGCTGGAACCGGCAGCCAGCCTGGTGCTGGGCACGCCGGGCCAGCCGCGCTGGTCGCTGCGTTTCGAGGCCAGCGACGACCATGGCGTCGCAGCGCAGGGCACGCTTTCCCTCACCGTTACCCAGGGCAGCGGCGAGAACATCACCTTCGTGCGCCGCAGCGTGGCCCTGTCCGGCAGCGGCACCGCCACCGTAAGACAGTTCCGCCATACCCTGGACCTGGCGGCGATCGGCGCGCAGCCGGGCAACGATGTGATCGCCCAGTTGGAGGTGCGCGACAACCATGCACCGGTCGCGCAGACAGGCCGCAGCAACAGCGTGATCCTGCGCCTGCCCAGCGCCGAAGCGGTGCTCGGCGCCGAACTGGAAGGACAGCTCAAGAAGGCAATGCCGGCCTATTTCCGCAGCCAGCGTCAGATCATCCTCGACGCCGAAGCGCTGCTCCGCCAGCAGCGGCAACTGGATCGCGACACCTTCGTCAAGCGCAGCGATGCGATCGGTGTCGATCAGCGCATCCTGCGCCTGCGCTACGGACAGTTCCTCGGCGAGGAAAGCGAAGGTGCGCACAAGGCTCCACCTGTCGACGACCTGCCGACCAGCGATGTGCCAACGCCTGATGCGCAGGACGACGATCATGGTCATGAACACGACGCACAGGGCCACACGCACGATGACCACGCTCACGGCGCTGCGACCGGTGACACTGCAACGGTCTTCGGCAGCGCCACGGATGTGCTGTCCGAATACGGACACACCCACGACCACGCCGAGGCAGCCACCCTGCTCGACCCGCAGACCCGTGCCACGCTGAAGGCCGCGCTGGACCAGATGTGGTCGTCCGAAGGCGAGCTCCGCCAGGGCCGCCCCGCGCAGGCACTGCCGCATGCCTACAAGGCGCTGGGCTTCATCAAGCAGGTGCAGCAGGCCGAGCGCATCTACCTGGCACGGGTGGGCCCGGAACTGCCGCCCATCGACGAGGGCCGTCGCCTGGGCGGCGAGCGCGACGGGCTGGCCAGCCGTGTACTGCCCCTGGACGCTCGCACCTCTCCGGATCCGGCCATCATGGAAGCGTGGCAGCGTCTTGGTGAGGTGCACGCTGAAATCGACCTGGACGCGCTGGCCACCTGGCAGCAGCGCAATGCCGCGTTCCTGCCCGATGCCCTGGATCTTGCCGCCGCCATCGAACAGCTGCGAATCGAACCGGACTGCGGCGATTGCCGCCAGCGCCTGCGTGCGCAGTTGTGGCGCGCCCTGCAGCGCCCCGTGCCACGGGCCATGCGTCGCAGCGCCGGCGATGCGATGGGCCAGCGTTACCTTGACGCCCTGGAGGTGCAGCCGTGAGCATGGACGGCAACGCCCTGTGGATTGCCGCCGCGCTGCTTGCGGTGGTGCTGGCCGCCAGCGTGCGGCAGCTGCGCCCGCCGAGGTCCGGCCGCCTGCGGCTGCTTTTCATCGCGCTGCTGCAGGTGCTGGCAGCCACGCTGCTGTACGCGGTGCTGGTACCGCCCGCGCGGCAGGCGCCAGCCACCGGCCTGCGTGTACTGGCCGCCGACGCCGCCGATGCAGGCGACCTGCCAGCCGGCGAGACACCGCCGCTGCTGTTGCCGGAGGCCGACGACGTGGCCGGTGGCCAACGTGTCCCTGACCTGGCCACCGCGCTGCGCCAGTACCCTGCATCCACCCTGACACTGGTTGGCGCCGGACTATCCGCACGTGACCGCGATGCCTCGCTGCCACCAGGAGCCCATTGGCAGGCGAGCCCTCCGCCTCGCGGCTGGATCGATCTGGACCTGCCACCGGCGGCCGCCCCCGGGGCACGCTTCGACGTGCGTGCCCGCGCGCACGGGGTGGCCAAGGCACAGGCCGAACTGCTCGACCCCGCCGATACAGTGGTGGACCGCGCCCCGCTGGCCGCCGATGGCCACGTACTGCTCAGTGGCGTCGCACGTGTCGAAGGCCGCAGTCTGTTCCAGCTGCGCCTGCTCGATGCCGATGGCCACGTCGTCGATACCCTGCCAGTGCCGCAACAGACGATCGCCGCGGCACCGCTGCAACTGCGCGTGCGTGCCGGCGCACCCGGCGCCGAACTGAAGTACCTGCGCCGCTGGGCCACCGACAGCGGTATCGCGGTGCAGGTGCAGTCCGATACCGGCGCCGGGGTCAGCGTGGGCGACGGCAGCATCGCCATGGATGCGGCATCGCTGGCACGCGCCGATCTGCTGCTGCTCGACGAGCGCAGCCTCGCATCGTTGCCAGCCGGCCAGTTCGCCGCGGTACGGGATGCGTTGCATGCGGGCCTGGGCGTGCTGGTACGCAGCAGCGGCCAGCCTCCGGCCAGCGCTCGGCAGCGGCTGCGCGAACTGGGCCTGCCATTGCAGGGCGACGGTGGCAGCCAGAGCGTGGAACTGCCCGGTGACGGCGACACGGCGATGCTGCAGGCGCGTCGCGGCCCATTGGCCGCTGCCACCCTGCCCACCGCCGATGGCATGGATGCCGACCGCACGGCGCACGGTGCTGCATTACCGGTGCTGGAGCAACTGGCACTGCGCCCGGCCGGAAACCAGGCGCTGCTGCACGACCACCACGGCAATGGCATCGGCGGCTGGCGCAATGTGGGCAAGGGACGCGTCGGCCTGTTTCCCATCACCGACAGCTGGCGCATGGTGCTGGCCGGCCGCGAGGATCGTCACGGTGAACTATGGAGTGGCCTTGTCTCCACGCTGGCGCGACCGCAGGCGCGCACCGATCCGCTCTGGTCGCCGCAGCCGGTGGCCTGGGCCGGCGAGCGCCAGCTGGTGTGTGGCGTGCAGGCACCGCTGCAGGCGCTGGCGGCCGACGGCACGGCCACGCCATTGGCGGTGGATCCGGCCAGTGGCGATGCCCGGTGTGCCGCCTGGTGGCCGCGCGAGGCCGGCTGGCAGCAACTGCGACTGGGCGAACGCGAACTGTGGCGCTATGTCTTCGAACCGGCCAAGGCACGGGGGCTGCATCGTCAGTCGATGATCGAGGCCACGGCGCGGACGCTGTCCGCCAATCCGGCGGCCGATGCACAGGTTGCCCGGCAGGTACCCGGCTCGCGCTGGCCGTGGTGGCTGGGCTTCGTGCTGTGCGCCAGCCTGCTGTGGTGGCTGGAACGGCGCCCCCTGGCGCCCCCGTAGAGCCGGGCTCTGCCCGGCTGATGCATTGCCGCGCAGCGGGGCAGAGCCCCGCTCTACCTGTGGTTGCACTCCGGGTCGTCGCAGAACTGCGCGGCGCGGCGGCGCTGGTCTGCACTCAGTTGCGGCGGCGGACGGGCGATCGCCGCCTGCACCGGGTCCGGCGCGCCGGTGATGGTGTGCAGTCCCTGCGCGGTCCTGGCGATGGCGTAGTTGATGCCCATCATCACGTATCCGCCGCTCATGCCCACCTGTTCAAGCGAAGGGGGTTCGCGCCAGCTGCGGTTGAAGGTATTGGACTGCACCTGCACTGGATTGGTGAACCGGTACAGGTCCAACGGTTCCTCATCCTCCGGCCGGATCGCCCGCACCTCCCCCAGCGTGGTGACATCCCGGTCGTTAATGGCCTGCATCTGTGCCTGCACGTCGTCCCGGAAAGGCGATGCCTGCTGCTGCGCCTGTATCGGCCCCGCCAGCAGCATGCCTGCCAGAAGCGCTCCCTGCCTTCCACCTCGTGCCACGGCCGTTCCTCCCTGCCTGTCGCGTCCTCCGGCAAGAATACGCATGAAGGCTTCAGATTTCGTTTGCCACCCGTGCGCACGTGGCCGTGAACGGCAATGCCATGGCGTCTCACATCCTGCGACACTGCCGTGTTCCCATGAACCCTTTGCAGCACGACGTCCCGATGGCCTACGAACTCGCCAAGCGCACCGCAGATGCCGAACACCAGCTCGCCACCCGCGACGGCCTGCCCGCACGCGATGGTGCCCTGCTCGGAGCGCGCCTGCAGCGCCGCTACCATGACCGCATCACCGGCAGCTTCGCCATTCCCGGCCGCGAGGGCCGCTACGCGCCCATTCCCGATTCGGTGCCGCCGGCCTTGGCCGCTGCACTGAAGGCGCGCGGCATCGAGCAGCTCTACAGCCACCAGGCCGAGGCCTGGCAGGCCAGCCAGCGCGGCGAGCACGTGGCCATCGTCACCCCCACCGCCAGCGGCAAGTCGTTGTGCTACACCCTGCCGGTGGTCAGCGCGGCCATGCAGGACAACGCCAAGGCGCTGTACCTGTTCCCGACCAAGGCGCTGGCCCAGGACCAGGTGGCCGAACTGCTGGAGCTCAACCGTGCCGGCGACCTCGGCGTGAAGGCCTTCACCTTCGACGGTGACACCCCCGGCGATGCACGCCAGGCGATCCGCCTGCATGGCGACATCGTGGTGTCCAACCCGGACATGCTGCACCAGGCGATCCTGCCCCACCACACCAAGTGGGCGCAGTTCTTCGAGAACCTGCGCTACATCGTCATCGACGAGGTACACACCTACCGCGGCGTGTTCGGCAGCCACGTCACCAACGTGCTGCGCCGGCTCAAGCGCATCTGCGCGTTCTACGGCGTGCAACCGCAGTTCATCCTGTGCTCGGCCACCATCGGCAACCCGCAGGCGCATGCCGAAGCGCTGATCGAGGCACCGGTCACGGCGATCACCGAATCCGGCGCTCCCAGCGGCCCGAAACAGGTACTGCTGTGGAACCCGCCGGTGATCAACCCCGACCTTGGGCTGCGGGCATCGGCGCGCTCGCAGAGCAACCGCATCGCCCGCATTGCGATCAAGTCCGGGCTGAAGACCCTGGTGTTCGCGCAGACCCGGTTGATGGTCGAGGTGCTTACCAAGTACCTGAAGGACATCTTCGACCACGACCCGCGCAAGCCGCCGCGCATCCGTGCCTACCGTGGCGGCTACCTGCCCACCGAACGCCGCGAGACCGAGCGCGCCATGCGCGCGGGCACCATCGACGGCATCGTCAGTACCTCGGCATTGGAACTGGGCGTGGACATCGGCAGCCTGGACGTGGTGATCCTCAACGGCTACCCGGGCAGCGTGGCCGCCACCTGGCAGCGTTTCGGCCGCGCCGGCCGCCGCCAGCAGCCCGCGCTGGGAGTGATGGTGGCCAGCTCGCAGCCGCTGGACCAGTACGTGGTGCGGCATCCGGATTTCTTTGCCGAGGCCTCACCCGAACATGCGCGCATCGCCCCGGACCAGCCGCTGATCCTGTTCGACCACATCCGCTGCGCCGCGTTCGAGCTGCCGTTCCGGGTGGGCGATGGCTTCGGCCCGATCGATCCGGAGGTGTTCCTGGAGGCGCTGGCCGAAACCGAGGTGATCCACCGCGAAGGCGAGCGCTGGGAATGGATCGCCGACAGCTACCCGGCCAACGCGGTGAGCCTGCGTGCAGTGGCCGACGGCAACTTCGTGGTGGTCGACCGCAGCGATGGCCGCCAGCAGATCATCGCCGAAGTGGATTATTCCGCTGCCGCGCTCACCCTGTATGAAGGCGCCATCCACATGGTGCAGTCCACCCCATACCAGGTGGAAACGCTGGACTGGGAGGGCCGCAAGGCTTACGTCACGCGCACCCACGTGGACTACTACACCGACAGCATCGACTTCACCAGGCTCAAGGTACTGGACCGCTTCGATGGCGGCGTGGCCGGGCGTGGCGATTCGCACCATGGTGAAGTGCACGTGGTGCGCCGCGTGGCCGGCTACAAGAAGATCCGCTACTACACCCACGAGAACATCGGCTATGGCCCGGTCAACCTGCCCGACCAGGAGCTGCATACCACTGCGGTATGGTGGCAGCTGCCGCAGGCGCTGCTGCTGCGCGCGTTCGCCAGCAGGCAGGATGCGCTGGATGGCTTCCTCGGTGCGGCCTACGCGCTGCACATCGTCGCCACCGTGGCGGTGATGGCCGATGCACGCGACCTGCAGAAATCGGTCGGCAACGGCAATGGTGCCTGGTTCGCGGTTGCCGACCAGAGTGGCCGCGGCCAGCTGCGTGGCGAACAAGGCGATGTCGGCACGGTGGAACTGCTGCAGGAGTTCGTGCCCACCGTGTACCTGTACGACAACTTCCCCGGCGGCGTCGGCCTGAGCGAGCCGCTGTGGCAGCGCCAGGCCGAGCTGGTGCAGCGCGCGCGCGAACTGGTACAGCGCTGCGACTGCAAGGCCGGCTGCCCGGCCTGCGTTGGGCCGGTGCTGGCGGCGCAGGAAGAGGACGAGACCTCGCCGCGTGCGCTGGCACTGCGCGTGCTGGACCTGTTCGACGCAGACGCCTGCAGGCACGTGCCCGACGTGGTGGTGACCACCCGCGATCCGATGGAGCTGCTGGCACCGTGAGCCTGAGCCTGGACAAGCTGCGCCTGCTGCGGCAGCAGGCCGGCGACCCGAAGGCGGGTACGCCGGCCATACCTGAGCCGCCGCCGGCAGCGCCCACCCCGGTCGCCGCCAACGATGCGCGGCAACCGCCGGCCGAGCGCTCGGTCTTCGCCTGGGTCGAACAGGAGATCCGCCACAAACCGACCGCTGCGGCCGCGCCAGCAACAGCGCCCGCACCACTGCGACGGCCGCAGGTGGGCAGCCTGCATCGCCTGCTGGGTCTGCGCACGCGCGGCGGACCCGCACCTGCACGGGCCAGCGCACAGGACCGCCAGCTGCCCGGCGAGGAGATCGCACCCGGCCTGTTGCTGATCGAATCGCTGCAGCCGCAGCCGATCCCGGCGCAGCCGCTGTCCCTGGATTTCGCGCGCCGCGACGGCCAGCATGTGTCCGCGCGCGACCTGTTGTTCTTCGACACCGAAACCACCGGCCTGGCCGGTGGCACCGGCACCCGCGCCTTCATGATCGGCGCGGCCGACTGGTTCGTGTGTCCACAGCGCGGCGAAGGCCTGCGCATCCGCCAGCTGCTGATGTCCACCATGGCAGCCGAAGACGCGATGCTGGCCACGTTTGCCGGCTGGCTGCAGCCGTCCACCGTGTTCTGCAGCTACAACGGCCGCAGCTACGATGCGCCGCTGCTGAAGGCCCGCTACCGGCTGGCCCGGCAGCGCGATCCGATCAGCGCACTGGACCATGTGGACCTGCTCTACCCCACTCGCCGCCGCTATCGCGGCACGTGGGAGAACTGCAAGCTGTCCACCATCGAACGCCAGCTGCTGCGCGTGGTGCGCGAGGATGACCTGCCCGGTTCGGAAGCGCCGGCCGCCTGGTTGCGCTACCTGCGTGGCGGTGACGCGGTGGACCTGCGCCGGGTGGCCGATCATAACCACCAGGACGTGGTAACCCTGTCGCTGCTGCTGCAGCGGCTGGTGCTGGAAGAGCAGCGGGAACGGGAGACGCTGGCGCTGTCGATGCCCGGGTGAAGCCCCGTTGACGCCTCGTCCACCGCCGACGCGCACACTGGAGCCTCTTCACGACCGGGAGGTCCTGCCATGCGTTGCAAACTTCTGTTGCTGTTGGGCTGTGCACTGCCGCTCGCGGCATGCAGCAGCACCCCGTCCAGCGCGGACACCGCACCGAGCCAGCCGAAGCCGGAAGTGGCCGGGGTAGGCAGTCATTGCCACGCCGACACGCTGCCGGCGCTGGTCGGCAAGACGGCCAGCCAGGAGGTCATCGACAAGGCCGTGCGTGATGCTGGCGCCCGCACTGCGCGGGTAGTCAAGCCGGGCATGGCCGTCACCATGGATTACCGCGAGGACCGCATCACCATCAGCGTGGATGCGGACAACCGGATCGAACGCGCCAGCTGCGGCTGATATCCGCGCGGGCCAGGGCGGGCTCAGCCCTGCGCCCGCCGTCCCGTCGCATCAGCCGCATCAGCCGCGCGGCCCGCCCATCACCGGCAGGATCGCGCCGCTGATATAGCTGGCACAGCTCGGCGAGGCCAGGAACACGTAAGACGGTGACAGTTCTTCCGGCTGCGCGGGACGGCCCATGTCGCTGTCCTTGCCGAACTCGGCCACGTCCTGCGCCTGCTTGTCGGCGGGGTTCAGCGGCGTCCACACCGGACCCGGCGCCACGCAGTTCACCCGGATGCCGCGCGGCAGCAGCTGGCTGGCCAGCGCCTTGGTGAAGGCATGGATGGCGCCCTTGGTGGCCGAGTAGTCGATCAGGGCCTTGCTGCCGAACAAGCCGGTTTCCGAACCGGTGTTGATGATGCTGGCACCCTCGCCCAGGTGCGGCAGCACCGCGCGCGCCATCTGGATGTAGCCACCGATGTTGGTCTGCAGGGTTTCCTGCAGATGCGCATCCTCCAGGTCTTCCAAGCGCTCGCAGTGCAGCTGGAAGGCCGCATTGTTGACCAGGATGTCGATGCCACCCAAGGCCTTGGCCACCTGTTTCACCGCCCGGTTGCAGAAACGTGGATCGCGTACATCGCCGGCAATCACCACGCAGCGTCCGCCCTCACGCTCGACATGTCCACGGGTGATTTCAGCATCCTCATGCTCGTCCAGGTGCAGCACAGCGACATCCGCGCCCTCGCGCGCGAACAGCACCGCCACCGCACGGCCGATACCCGAATCACCGCCGGTGACTATCGCGCGCAGGCCCTTCAGCTTGCCACTGCCCACATAATCCGGCGCCAGGAAACGCGGAGCCAGCGACAGCTCGTGCTCGTTGCCCGGCTTGGCGAGGGTCTGCGCGGGCATCTTTTCCGGCTGGCTGCGGGTTCCGGCCTGGGACACCTTCTTCGTGGCCTTCCTGCTGGCACGTGCATCCTTCGCCTTTTCCTGGTCCTGCAGGCGACGCTGCCGTGCGGCAACCCGTGCCGCACGCTCATCGGTCTGTGCCGCCTTCCGGGTAGCCGTCTTTACGATGCGTTTGCGCTCGGGCGCGGCGGCCGCCGCAGGTGTCACCTTGGCGCTCCGGCGCGCCTTGGGAGTCGCTTTCTGGCGAGTGGGCACCTTTTTCGTTGCCATCGGGTTCTCTCCTCTTCTTCAGTGGGATCAAGCTGGAGCGGATTCTTCAGCCACGTCGACTACCGCGGGGCCGCTGCACGCGCGTTCCGTTCTCAGGCACGGTCGGCCACGCCCTGGACACCGGCGTGGCTGGCGCAATGCGCGCAGCAGTAGATGGAACCACCGCCTTCCACGCCGTGTCCTATCACCCTGCATTCGCAGTGCGCACATCGCGGCGCGAAGGCATGGATGGCGCATTCGAAGGAATCGAAGGTGCCGCTCCTGCCGCCCTGGGTCAGCGTGAAACTCTTGTCGTAGTCGTTGCCGCAGACATCGCAGATGGACATGGGACCACTCCGTCGGGACAGGAACGCCAGTCTGGCCACGGCGGCTGTCGCGCACGGTGAATGCACCGTGGTCGCCGTGTAAACGACTTCATCGCGGCACCACGCGCCACCCGGCACCCTGATATCCCCATGACCCTGGAGCAGGACCGATGATCCGTTATCTCAGCGTGGCCGCTTTGGCCGTTTCCCTGGCTGCCTGCAGCAGCGCACCGATGGCCCAGGTGCAGCCCATCGACGGCGTCATCTCCGGCCAGTGCCATCTGGACAAGGTACAGGGCGTGGTCGGTCTGGCCGCCACCGACATCACCGTGGAACGTGCGCGGGTGGACAGTGACAGCCTGCAGGTGCAGGTGGTGCGCGGCACGCTGGAACGCAGCGGTGCCACTGCCAGCGGCAGTGCCGATCCGGCAGCCGGCGCGGCCCACCAGGGGGGCGAACGGCTGACCATCGAAACCGGACGCACCAACAACATCACCGCGATCTACTGCGGTTGAGCCGGCGCGCGCGGCGCAGGTATTTCAACGTGGCCTGCTCCCACTGACGCTGGCCACGCAGTCCCGCAAGCGCGGCCAGCTCGCCGCGCTCCCAACCCTCGAAAACGCAGGGATCGATGTAGGCCTTGCGACATACCGCCGGCGTGTTGCCCAGCAGCGAGGCCACCTGGCAAACCACGGCGCGCTGCGCCGCTGCCAGGGCGGTCCGGCTGGCCGGTTCGGGCAGCTCGGTGGCTGCGAACACGCGCAGTGCTTCCACCGTCCCGCCCCAGGTACGGAAGTCCTTGGCGGTGAATGCCTCGCCCATTACCTCGCGCAGATAATCGTTGACTTCCCCGGAGTCCACCGGCTGCAGCGCGCCATCGTCATCGCGATACTGGAACAGCGCCTGCCCGGGGAGCTGCTGGATGCGCCGTACCTGTTTCGCCAATGCCCTGTCACCTATCGCCACCTCCTGTTGCTGGCCGGATTTCCCGCGGAAACGCATCAGCACGCGCCCGCCTTCCACCAGCGACAGATGACGATTGCGCAGGGTGGTCAGCCCGAAGGACTTGTTCTCCTTCGCATACGTTTCATTGCCCACGCGTACCAGCGTTTCGGCAAGCAGCGCGACCACGATGGCGAGCACCTTCTCGCGCGGAAAACCGCGGCGGCGCAGGTCGGCACGCAGGCGCCGGCGCAACTTCGGCAATGTTTCCCCGAAGACGATGATGCGGTCGAACTTGCCCTCCCCTCGCACCTTCGCCCAATCCGGGTGGTAGCGGTACTGCTTGCGCCCGCGCGCATCGCGCCCGGTGGCCTGCAGATGTCCGTTGGGCCACGCACAGATCCAGACATCGGTGTAGGCCGGCGGGATGGCCAGCGAACGGATCCGGGCAAGCGCATCCGCATCGCGCAGTGCATGGCCTTCGGTGTCGCGATACGAAAACCCCTTGCCGGCCTTCCGCCGCCGATAACCCGGCTGGCTGTCATCAACGTAGCGCAACCCTGCATTGCGGGCGGCGGTCTTCTCAGGTGTCGCGGCAGGTGCGCTCATCGGCCCAGTGTGGACAGGTGCACTGCTGCGTGGCGTCAATAACGCAAGGACAACACATGCACGGGCGCCAGCCGGTATCCTCACATCCCTGTCATTCCGCATGCTTCCGGAGACCGCATGTCGCCCCAGTCATTGCAGCGCCTGTTCCGCCCCACCCTGCTCCTGCTTCCCCTCCTGCTGGCCGCCTGTTCGGCACCATCGATGGACGAACAGGATGCCGCGACCGCCAGCGCCCGGCAGGCGGCGCAGGAGGCATCGGCACCGGCCGATGAAACCGGCAAGGCCACTGAAGCACCACCGGTCGGCAACTGCGATGCCACCCAGGTGCAGAGCCTGGTGGGACAGCCGTATGACGATACCCTGGGCAGCCAGGCGCAACAGGATGCCGGCGCGCGCGACCTGCGTGTGCTCAAGCCCGGCGACATGACCACCATGGAGTTCGTGGGTGAGCGGCTGAACATCGAAGTGGATGAAAAAAACACCGTCACCGGCGTTCGCTGCGGCTGATCTTTTCCAGCGCTGGCAAGCACTTGCCAGCGCCTTGGTTGCGCGTGCAACCGTGTGTTGCGGCAACGCAGCATCTATGCTCTAGTCGAAGTCATCCGGTGGCCTCCTGATGCGCGCTCCAGGGAATGGGCGGGGACGAGTGTCGCCGCTCACCTGACGACGAGGCACAGATGGCCCCCCGCAACCGCCACGGGCTTTACGATCCACGACACGAGCGCGATGCCTGTGGTTTCGGCATGGTCGCCCAGCTCGACGACCAGCCTTCGCGACTGCTGGTGGATACCGCCATCGCGGCACTTTCGCGCATGACCCACCGCGGTGGCGTGGCCGCCGACGGCGTGACCGGCGATGGATGCGGCCTGCTGCTGCGTCGTCCGCAGGCCTTCCTGAAAGCCATCGCCAGCGAAGCAGGCATCACCGTCGGCACGCGCTTTGCCGCCGGCGTGGTCTTCCTTCCGCACGATGCCGATGCCGCCGCGCACTGCCGCGCGACACTGGAATCCGAACTGCGGGCGGCTGGTACGCGGCCGTGTGGCTGGCGCGTGGTACCCACCGACGACAGCGTCTGCGGCCAGCTGGCACGCGACACGCTGCCACGCATCGAGCAGGTGTTCGTCGACGCGGGCGATGCCCAGGACGAGGCGGCATTCACCCTGGCGCTGTTCCTGGCCCGCCGCCGCAGCGAACAGCGGCTGCGCGGGCATGAGGATTACTACGTCACCACCCTCAGCCCGAATGCGATCAGCTACAAGGGCATGGTGCTGCCGGACAAGCTCAGCCGCTTCTATCCGGACCTGCAGCGCAGCGACCTGGCCTCCAGCGCGATCGTGTTCCACCAGCGCTTTTCCACCAATACGCTGCCGCGCTGGCCGCTGGCACACCCGTT